>CBDUAX010000034.1:0-15633 GCA_965365235.1 uncultured bacterium | reverse complement strand
GCAGCTCCTGGCCTTCAGTCGAAAAGAGCATTTGACCTTCGCCAATGTGGATCTCGGGAAGATGATCCTGGGCCTCCGGACCCCCCTCGGCCGCCTTCTACCTGCCAGCATTGACATCAAGGTGGACGTTCCCGAGGGCCTTCCTCCCATCTGGGCCGACGAGGGCTCGGTGGAGCAGGTTCTTCTGAACCTGGCGACCAATGCCGGAGACGCCATGCCCAAGGGGGGAACCCTCTCGTTCAGGATCACCCGGAGCCGGTTTCCGGAAGCGGGTGAGCCGGGTGGCACCGGGGGATCCAGCGGCGAGTTTCTTTGCATCAACGTGACGGATGAAGGTGTCGGCATGGATGCCCAGACCAGGGATCGGGCCTTCGAGCCTTTCTTCACCACGAAGGGAATCGGGGATGGAGCGGGGTTGGGAATGGCGGGGGTGTACGGCTTGGTAAAGGCCCATGGCGGGATGGTGAATCTCTACTCCGAGGTCGGCGAGGGTACCACGGTCAAGGTCTATCTCCCTGTGGTAGCGGGGACCCCCTCACACCGTGGCCCGTCTGAGGGACCCCCTGGTAAGGACCCCCCCGAAGAAGCCCTCCCCCGTGGAAACGAAACGGTCCTGGTGGTCGAGGACGAACCTGCCCTTCGGAAGGCGGCGCTGAAGACCCTGGAGTTGGTGGGCTACCGGGTCCTTGTTGCCAGTGACGGCGAGGAGGGAGCACAGGTTTTCGCAGAAAACCGGGAGGAGATCGATCTGGTCATCACCGACCTGATCATGCCCCGTATGGGCGGCCGTGGGCTTTATCAGGCCATCAAGGACCAGGGTTCCGGCGTGCGCTTCCTTTTCGCCAGCGGCTACGACACAGAGGCGTCGGACGGCGAACGGGATCTTCGAGAGGATCTCCCCTTCATCGAAAAGCCCTGGACCATTCAGGAGTTCACGAGAAAAGTCCGGTCCGTCCTGGATCAGGCCCCCGCAGACTGATCCGCTGTGGTCCCCACCCCTTGACCCCTGGGGGCCAAATCCCTTGCTTCTCCCCTATGCAAACGAATCCCGATTTTCTGGTTGTGGGTGGGGGCATCGTGGGCCTTGCCGTTGCGGGGGAAGCGAAGCTCCGTTCCCCAGGCGCAAGCGTAGTGATCCTCGAGAAGGAAGAGGATCTGGCCTGCCATTCCTCTGGACGGAACAGCGGCGTGCTGCACGCAGGTTTCTACTACACCGCCGACAGCTTGAAGGCTCGCTTCTCCCGTGAGGGGACCCGGCGTTGGACCGAGTATTGTCTGGATCGAGGCCTGGCCATCAACCGATGTGGGAAACTTGTGGTGGCCAAAGGCCCCCACGAACTGGAGGGTCTGGCCGAGCTGAAACGGCGAGGCGACCGGAATGGTGTGAAACTGCAGGAGGTCAGTGCCCAGGAAGCCCGGGAGATCGATCCGGCGGCCAAGACCTTTGAGCGGGCCCTCTTCTCCCCGACCACGGCCTCTGTGGACCCAACCGAGGTGGTCAGGACCTTGGCCTCAGAAGGAGAGGCGGCGGGGATCGAGATCCACTTCGGCACCCAGGCAGTTGGACGGAAGGGAAAAGTCCTCCAGACCAACAAAGGGGATTACCAGCCCGGATTCCTCATTAATGCGGCCGGTCTCCATGCCGACCGTCTGGCCCGAGTCTATGGGTACGGGAAAGACCTGGATATTCTCCCGTTCAAAGGTCTCTACCTGTATGGCGATCCGACGGAACGACGCCCCAGGGTCCACATCTATCCTGTGCCGGATCTCTCGAAGCCGTGGCTTGGCGTCCACTTCACCATGGGCGTCCGGGGGGAAGTAAAAATCGGACCTACGGCCATCCCGGCCTTTTGGCGCGAACATTACAAAGGCTTGGAGAACTTCAGCTTCTCGGAGGCTGCTTCGATCCTTTCTACAGAGGCCTCCCTCTTTCTTCGGAACGACTTCGGGTTCCGGAACATCGCCCTCGATGAGGTGAAGAAGTACGCTCGGCCCATCCTTGTCAAACAAGGGGCCGAGCTTGTGGATGGGATGTCCATGAAGAGTTTCCGCCGATGGGGGAAGCCGGGAATCAGGGCCCAGCTCTTTCATCGGAAGGACCGGAAAATGCTTATGGATTTCTTGCTCGAAGGTGACGACCGGTCCCTGCATATCCTCAATGCCGTATCGCCCGCCTTTACCTGCGCGCTCCCCTTTGCGGAGTTTGTGATGGACGAGGTGGAGGCAAAGATGGAGGGCGGCAGTTCTCGGATCGAGGCATCCTGACCGGCACCGAACATACCCACGATCCTCTCCTTTCCTTCGGCCTGGCGGCTGAAGGGGGGCCCATTCTCCCAACGCACCGGGATGGAAAACGATGTATCGGAAAACCCCCATTCTCCTCCTACTTCTTCTGGCGTCTCCTCTGCTTTCGGAGCGCACTGCCCTGGCGGGCCAGGATCGGCACATGGAGGTGGCTCTGCGTGTGTTGGCCTCCACTCCCCTGGTTGATGGGCACAATGATCTTCCATGGGCGATCCGAGGATCTGAGACGGCACCCATGGATGTAGGCGCATATGACCTACGAGGAAGGGCCCCCGGACACACGGATATCCCGCGTCTCAGAGAGGGACATGTAGGCGCCCAGTTCTGGTCGGTGTATGTGCCTTCAGATGCCGTGAATGAGGGGGCTGCCCGTGTCCAACTGGAGGAGATCGACATCGCCCGGCAGATCATCCACCGTTACCCCGACCACTTCGGGCTTGCCCTCAGCCCTTCGGATGTAGAGAGGGTTTTTGGAGCGGGCAGGATCGCCTCCATGTTGGGCATGGAGGGGGGCCACGCCATCGAGAATTCGATGGGTGCCCTCAGGGCCTTCTTCGACCTTGGCGTTCGGTACATGACCCTGACCCACAGTGCCAGCATCGACTGGGCCGACGCAGGGACAGGGGAAGTTCTCCACGGAGGCCTGACGGCTTTTGGAGAGGAAGTGGTGCGGGAGATGAACCGGCTGGGGATGCTCGTGGACCTTTCCCACGCCTCCCCGGGCACCATGAGTGACGTCTTGGATGTCACCGAGGCTCCGGTGATCTTTTCCCATTCTTCTGCTCGGGCCCTCACCGATCATGTGAGAAACGTCCCGGACTCCATTCTCCGTCGCATGCCGACGAACGGTGGGGTGGTCATGGTGACCTTCGTGCCCTCCTTCATCAACGAAGAGGTACGCACCTTCCAGGGTCCTCGGAACGAGACGCCTCGGGCCACTCTCGGGGACGTAGCGGACCATATCGAGCATATCCGGGACGTCGCCGGGATCGACTACGTGGGTATCGGTAGCGATTTCGACGGAATCTCCTCCACCCCTGTGGGCCTGGAGGACGTCTCCACCTACCCCGTCCTCTTCGCGGAGCTGTCCCGTCGGGGATGGTCCGAGGAAGACCTCAGGAAACTCGCCGGCGAGAACCTCCTCAGAGCATGGAGGGATGCCGAGTCGGCGGCCAGGAGAATCCAACGGGTCCGGGGGCCTTCCCACGCAACGATCCAGGCTCTTGATGGAGCCCAACACCAGGACTGAGCCCATGACGCCAGAGCACCTCCATCCAAGACGGAAGGATCGATCGAAAGACGAAGAGTGGATTCGTGCCTTCCTGCGCAGAGGTGGTGTGGGGGTTCTGGCGACTGTTCATGACGGCCGGCCTTTCCCGATCCCTCTCAATTATGCCTACGATGAGGACCGGGCTGCCCTGTATCTCCACACTGCTTTGCAGGGGGCCAGCAGAGGGAACCTCCCGGGCCCTGTGGCCCTTTGCGTCTATGAGATGGGCCGGATGCTGCCGGCCGATGAGGCCCTCGAGTTCGGCGTTGAATACAAGAGCGTGGTGGTGTTCGGCGAGGGGTCCATCGTTGAGGATCCCGAAGAAGCGGGGGCGGCGCTTGTCCAGATCATGGAGAAGTACGCCCCCCACCTGAAGGCAGGTCAGGACTACCGGCCGGTGGACCCCGATGAGATACGGAGGACGGCCGTCCTTCGCGTGGACATCGAGGGATGGAGCGGGAAGGAGAAGGCGGAACGGCCCGATTTTCCCGGGGCCTACCGCTTCGAAGACGTCAGGGAATGAGGGTGCCTGTCGGCGTGTGAGGGGTCCGCCTCTCGGGAGGACGGGATCGGACGACCGCTCAGCCCCCCACCGCCCCCTTTAGGGCATCCGACAGATCCTCCACCAGGTCCTCGGAGTGTTCGAGGCCCAGCGACACCCGGATCAGGTTTTCGGGTGTCGTGGATCCTGGCCCTTCGGTGGACCATCGATGCTCCATGAGGCTTTCGACCCCACCGAGACTCGTGGCCCTGACGAAGAGCTTGACTCTCCTGACGACGTCGATTGCCGCCTCCTTCCCGGCGGCCACCTCAAAGGAGAGCATCCCTCCGAAATCCGACATCTGCACCGCGGCGACGGTATGCCCAGGGTGATGGGCCAGGCCGGGGTAGTGGACTCTGGACACGGCCGGGTGGGACTGGAGGAACTCGGCTACCCGGCGGCCGTTCTCGGAATGGATGCGCATGCGGGCCGCTAGGGTCCGGGCCCCCCTGAGCACCAACCAGGCATTGAAGGGTGAGGTGACCCCGCCCAGGACCCTTCGAGCGTGGAGGGTCTGTTCGTAGAGACCGTTGGCCTCCCGGAACACGAGAGCTCCGCCCATGACATCGGAGTGGCCACCCAGGTACTTGGTGGTGGAATGGAGTACGATGTCGGCTCCAAGCTCCAGGGGTCTCTGGAGTGCGGGAGTGCCAAAGGTCCCGTCCACAAGCAGTTTCGCACCCGCCCCATGGGCCAATTCCGCAGCCCCCTGGATGTCGGTGATGTTCATCAGCGGATTGGAGGGAGTTTCGGCCCACACCAGGGCCGTTGGTGTCTCCAGCGCCTGCTTCAAGGCTCCCAGATCCCGGAGTGGCACTGTCTCGTGGGAATACCCGAACCGGTCCAGGAAGTCCTGGGCCAGGAGGCGAAAGGCGTAATAGCTGTCGTCGGTGAGGACGATTCGGGATCCCGTGGGGAGGGACTGCGCCACTGCGGCACCTGCGGCGATACCGGAGGCAAAAGAGAGGGCGGCCTCACCACTATCCATGGCAGCCAGGGCCGTCTCGAGCCGGGTCTGGGTGGGGTTTGCTTCTCTGGCATACCGGTATCCCTTGAACTGCTCGCTCTCGGCGGTCAGCTCGAAGGTGGTGGAAAGATGGATGGGGGGGGCCACGGCTCCGGTCTCCTGGTCCGGCTCCCCGGCGGAGTGAATGGCTTTGGTCTCGAACCTCATGTCAGCCTCCGTTCCTCTCGGCAATCCGGTCCAGACGACCCCGGATCTCCTCCGCCGAAATCCATCGTCCGCGAACCATTACGCCTTCCTGCTCCCAGAGGGAATCCAGGGACTCCAGGGGGTTCCCCCTCAGAAGGATCAGGTCCGCCCGGTTTCCTTCGGCCACCAGACCGAAGTTCCCTTGTTCCAGGAGTTCCCGCTGCGCGTACTCAGCGGCGTTCCGGGTGGTGGCCACCAGGACTTCGTAGGGGGTAAGGCCAGCCGCCTCCATGCTCTTCAGCTCATGCCGGAGGGAGAAGCCCGGGACGTTGAAGAGCTGAGGAGAGTAGGTCCCGGATAGAACCCCGGCCCCGGACATGACCAGTGCCCGAAAGATCCGGCGCCGTACGTCTGCCAGGAGTTCGGCGGTTTCGGGGGTCTCGGGGGCCCGCCCTCGGGCCTGGTCCACCCAGGATCGGCGCAGATCGAACGGAATGAACGACATTTCCTCCATCGCCAGCATGGAGTCGGTGTCCAGGGGTCGATAGAGATTCTCCCACAGGTAGAGGGTGGGAATGACCCAGGTGTCGCTGGATCGGGTATGGGCGGCCATGGCCCGCATCTTCCTGCCTACGACCGACCGGAGCATCTCCTCCAGAGGCACGTACTCCCCGGCCTCCAATCGACGCCTGACCCCGTCGGACACGACCTCCGGGAGGTAACCATCCAGGTGGTCGACATAAGACACTCCGGTGGAAAGGGCGTACCGCAATCCAACCGAGTCGGGGATCAGGCCGCCGAAGCTATACCCCCGTGAGTGGGCCTCCTCCGAAAGGGAATCCCAGGTGACAAGGGGGATCCCGTCATGGATGACCTGGAAGTCATAGCCCTGTGAGCGATTGGAAAGCATGAGGGCGATGGCGGCTTCGTGGTCTTGGCTATTGCTGGCGGTGAGGGGGGGAGATCCGACATAGAGGGTAGGTCCCAGAAGCTGCCCGTCCCGGATCCTGCGTTTCAGGGAAAGATGGTTCGGCGTTCCTCTCGCCGCCCGAATCACCGTGATATTGTTTGCCAGGTAGAGGAACATCTGGTCCTCGACTACCTGGTCCGGGTCTGTCGGACCGGGGAGGATGGTATGCATGTCCGAGAGCCCAGGCATGAGGAATCGATCCTGACCGTCGATGATGGTAGCCCGGCTCGGCACCTGGACCCGGTGCGAAGGCCCGACCTCTTGAATAACGCCGTTTCGGATCAGTACAGTGTGATCCTCCAGAACCCGTTCCCGATCCATGACCAGGAGGTTGGTATGGACGAAGGCCACCTCCGTGGACTGGGCGCCCAGTGGCAGGGCCCAAAAAAGAAGGGCGGCAAGGGGGGGGAGGACGAACCTCATGAGCGGCTCTCCCCCTGGGGTCCCTGGAACCCGGCCGACAAAACACCGGTCTCCCTCCGGAGCGTTTCCAGCATTTCCAGGTAGAAGGACCGCTGAGAGGCCTGTTGTTGGGTCAACGGACCGACCCAACCCTCCACTTCTCCCTGGAGCCTTCGGGTGCGAAAGGAAAGCTCCCTCCACTGGCGCAAGAGATCGGTGACCTGCTCGAAAACGCCCCCCTCCGTCCCGGCTTCTTCCTCCACGGCTTCCAAGGTCTCCTGCATGGATTCCGCACCCTCGGCAGCCTGGGCGGCCAGCTCTCCCAGGTCCAGAAGATCCCGGGTCCACTGAGCCCTGACGAGGGGATCGAGATCGAGTCGGGGGTCTTCCCGGACCTCCAGGGGTTGCTCGGAGATTGTTTCGCCGACCTCCAGGCGCACGGTGTACTCTCCAGGAACCACCAGGGGTCCTCGGGGTGGTTGACCCTGGGGTTGGTCGTCGGTGGTAAAACGAAGGTTCCAGACCACTCGGTTTACTCCCTGGGCATCTCGGGCCGGGATGTGGGCCACGGCCTCCCCGTCGGGCCCCACCACGGGGAGGGTGGCCTCGGCGCCCTCCTCTGCGAGCCAGTAGTCGAGGATGGCTCCAGGAGCTGGATTTGTCCCTCGGAAGATCATGTTTCCGGCGTGCCCCTTCTCGCAGCGATATCGGATCTGGGCGGCCGGCTCAGTGGAAAAGAGGAAGCCCCGGGAGGCCACGACGTCAGGGGTCAGCTCCTGAAGGGCGTTGATGTTGTCCAGAATCCAGATCCCCCGACCATGGGTGCCCAGGATGAGGTCGTTGTCTCTGGGATGAATCACCAGGTCATTGACTGCCGTCGTCGGAAGACCTGCGGACAGCTCGGTCCATGACCCCCCGCCGTCGTTGGAATAGAACACTCCGAATTCGGTTCCGAGGTAGAGGACCTCTGGGTTCCGCGGGTCTTCCCGGATGGTCCGAAGGACCCGGTCCGGGGGCAGGCCGCCGGCCAGATCCACCCAACTCCGGCCATAGTCATCGGATCGAAAGAGGAAGTTCCTGTAGTCGTCGTTCCTGTAGTCGTTGGCGGTGAGGTACACTCGTCCGGGGACGAATCTCGACGCTTCGATTCCATTGATCCAGGCGTGTTCCGGCAGGCCTTCGATGCGTTGCGATACCTCACTCCAGCTGCTCCCGTCATCCCGGGAAACCTGGACATTCCCATCATCGGTCCCGATGAAGAGGACGCCGGACTCCAGGGGGGACTCTGCGATGGCCGTGAGGGTGGGGTAGTAGGGGATTCCGTCGTCCAGTGAGAGGGTCTCCGCCGTCGGAAGATGCCCCATAATGGGGAGGGTCCGGCGATCCACCCCCGTGGTCAGGTCGCCCAGGTTCTCCCAGGATCGACCCTGGTCGGTACTCTTCCAGAGAATGTTCGTCCCCGCGTAGACGGTGTTGTTGTCATGGCTGGAGATCAGGAACGGCCCGTCCCAGTTCCCAGGGGCCATGGCATTGCCCAGTCGCTCGTCGGGAGCGTCCAGGTCCCCCCACGTGTTCCAGTTCCGCCTCGCCGCGATGGCACCAGTGGGGTCTCCCGGACGGATGCGTTGCCTTTGTCCCGTCTCGATGTCCACCCGGTCCAGGCCCAGGTACTGGGACTCCACGTAGAGCGTCCGGTTGTCTGTGGGATCCACCAGATTCAGGAACCCGTCACCACCGCCCCACTTCATCCAATCGTGGTTCAGGATCCCTTCCGTTCTGTATGTGGCGCTGGGCCCGGCCCAACTTCCGTTGTCCTGAAGGCCGCCGTAAACCCAGTAGGGTTCCCGGTAGTCGAAGCTGATCCGATAGAATTGGCTCACCGGAAGGTGGGTGATGTAGAGCCATGTCCGGGCACGGTCGTAAGAGATCCCCAATCCACCGTCGTCCGCCTTCATCACGTGGCGAGAATCGTTCGGGTTCACCCAGACCAACCGGTCATCCCCGTGGAGGGTTTGTCTGGCTGCGGTGAAGGTCTTCCCCCCGTCGTCGGACCAGGAGAACGAGTTCACCATGTAGATGCGCTGGTCGTCCGAAGGGTCCACCAGGATCTGGCTGGCGTACATGGGGCGGGGGTTCCAGTCGCTCTGGTGGGTCCAGCTTTCCCCCCGGTCTTCCGAACGATAGACCCCAGCCGCCCGTTCCTCGTAGGCCGTGGAGGCGTTGTACCGTAGTCCCTGCTCCACGCTGACATAGACAATGCGTGGATCGGATCGGAAGATGGAGATGCCGATTCGCCCTACCTCCCCCTCCGGGAGTCCATTATGGGGCGCAAAGTCATTCAACCGGGTCCACGTGCCTCCTCCGTCGGTGGACTTCCACAACCCGCTTCCTGGGCCTCCTCCGTGGAATCCGAATGGCCTGCGTCGCCTCTGGTAGGTAGCGGCATATAGGGTTTCCGGGTTCGAGGGGTCCATGGCCACATCCACTACGCCGGTGTTTTCGTCCACGTGAAGGATCCGGCTCCAACTCTCCCCACCGTCCACGCTCTTGTACAGGCCGCGTTCTTCGTTGGGCCCCCAGAGGTGTCCCAGGGCCGCCACATAGACGATGTCCGGGTTCCGGGGGTGGAGGGCGATCCTCCCGATATGGCGGGTATCGCCAAGCCCCACATTGGTCCAATTGCGGCCCCCGTCCGTCGATTTGTAGACTCCGTCTCCCCAGGACGAGCTCTGTCGGTTCGCTCGCTCCCCACTTCCCAACCATACCAGGCTCGTGTCTACCTGGTGCACCGTGATGGCCCCGATGGAATGGACCGGCTCTTCTGTGAAGAGAGGCGTAAAGGTCACGCCATTGTTCTCCGTTTTCCAAAGGCCGCCCGTGGCCGACGCCACGTAGAACACCTTCGGGTCCAACTCCACGACGGCCAGATCGACAATCCGACCACTCATGACCGCTGGCCCGATGTTCCGCGGCCGGAGGCCGTCGAGGTCCTCGGAGCTGACCTGGGGTTCCTGGGCCCCCAGCGCCTCCGCCTCCGGGAGGATTCGGGTCCAGGGGTCGGCGGCCAGGGCCGAGACGAGAAAGAGGGCAGAGATGAGGGACCGGGCTACCATGGTTCGACTACCCCTCCTGGGGAGATGAGAGAATCGGGAGCGGGACCGTGGGAAAAACGGGATCATCAGAATATGTCCAGATCGGAACCGTACACCACTGGGCCGTCGAAGCGGGTCCGGACCTCGGCCACGAGTTCCTCTGGCGTGGAGCCCCAGAGGAGTTGGTGGGTCAGGACGAGAAACTTGGCATTTGCCCGAGTGGCGATATCACCCAATTCGGGCCCGGAGGTATGGGAGGCTGCGTGGTACCTCTGCCACTCTTCCGTCCGCCCGTCGAATCCGGCCTTCGAATAGACTTCGTGGACCAGAATATCGCAGCCGTCGCAGAATTCGACGATGGCCTCCGTCGGAGCCGTGTCGCCGGAGACCACGATGACCCGATCCGGGGTTTCGAACCGGTATCCAAAGGCCTGGGACCACGAGCCGTGGGCAACTTCGAAGGCCGTGACCCGGACGTTTTGATCTTCGTATACCAGGCCAGGTGAGGCGTCCACCGCCCTGACTTCGAACCCGGTGGGGTTTGCGGGCTCCAGACCCTCGAGTCGCACCTGAACGTCGGGTCGATAGGCCGCGGCAAGGTGTCCGGCCATGGCTTCTGTGCCCTGGGGCCCAATCACCGAAAGGGGAGTGTCTCTTTCCAGGACCCAGGGAGAATAGATCAGATCCGGCCATCCAACGGTGTGGTCGGAGTGGAGATGAGTGAGGAAGAGGAAAGCCAGACGCTTCACCTCCAATCCTTCGATCCCCGCCTCGAAGCCTGCCGAAGCCCGTCGGACCACGCCGGCCCCGGCATCAACCAGGTAGGGTGTTCCGTTCACCACAACGGCCAGAGAAGAGCCCCAGCGATCCGACTCTGCATTCGGGGTCCCCGTGCCCAGAAGGACCAGCTGGGTGATCTCGGAAGCGGGAAGTAGCCCTTCGGCTCTGGACTGAGACTCTCCAGCCCCGGGCTGCCGAGATGCCTGCTCGATGGTACATCCCGCCCCTCCCCACAGGGCGCAGAGGGCGCCTAGCAGATACGCCGAACGAAGGAAACCGGGTCGCGACATGTAGGTGATCCCTCCCAGAGCGGAGTGTTGTGGTGCGTTCCCAAGGGGCCCGTTTTCGACCATGCTTGGAAGGCGAACAATAGAGGGTAAAAACCCTTCCGGTCCAGAAGTAGGCTCTCTCGCTTTCGACACGGGCCGTTGCTAGATTGACCCCATCGGGACCTCAGAATCGACTCGAGTTGCCCTCACTCCGGATCTCCCCGCGATGGCGAGCCCAAAAGATCTCCTTATGGCCCTATCCAGGGCCTACACCCTGACCAAGACCAAACCGTCGGATGACGCCCAGCTGGAAGAGGCGCTGAAGACCGTCGGTGAACTCCATGAATCGTTGGGTTGGGTGGTGGTTCGGTGCGAGGCCGATGGCTTCAGCGTAAACAGTGAACTGGTGGGTCAGGACGATGGGGAACTGGAGGGTTTGAAGGAGGCCTTCTCGGCAGCGAGGATCTCTGAGCTCCGGATGCAGGAGCCGGTGACCCCAGGCGACCTGGAGGACTTCGTTCGCCGGCTGACCCCAGGTGCCGTCCCAGGGGACCAGCCCGGGCTGATCAGGTTCCGTGGGTTGGTGGAGGTCCTGGGGCTCTCATTTACTCCCGCGCCCCAAGGGGTCCTGGGGATGGCCGGCTCCATCCAGTCCCTTTTCAGCGGACCGAATCCGGCGGGAGCGGGTGGAGCGGGGTCGGACCAGGACGAGGGGTCCGAGTCCGGATGGGAAGGGGATGAGACCTCGGAAGTCGGCCGCCTGCTGGCGGCCTATTTCTCGGCCTCGGGAACCGAAAAGACCCAAGCTGCAGAAGCCATCGCTGCGGCGTCGGCACGGTTGGCGGAGGCTCGAGATCTCGGCTCCGTTGCGGACCTGGTGGAGGGCCTGTGCGACGGATCGAATATGGGCCAAAAAGACCCGGACGCGGTTACCCTTGCACGGCGCCTGGCCTCCCCCCAGGTGGCGAACCACCTCGTGGGACGCCTGGGATCCAGCAGAGACGAAGAGGAGCGGAGCCACCTCATTCAGGTCTCTTCCAGACTTGGCCGTGAGATGGCACTGGCACTCGCCGATGCACTGGGAGAGGCACGGGACCGCTTCCAGCGCCGTGCGTTCATGGATGCCATGGTGGCCCAGGGGGAAGTGGCCCGTGAAATGGCCGAAAGCATGGTGGAGGATCCCCGGTGGTACGTGGTTCGCAACGGGGTTTCCCTTCTGGGGGAGCTTGGTGGGGACGGTGCGGTATCGCATCTGACCTCCACCTTGGCCAACGAGGACGCCCGGGTACGGAGGGAAACGGTGGTCGCACTCGCCAAGCTGGGGGGCGAAGACGCTGGCCAACTCCTCCTGGGGATGTTGGACGACCAGGAAGCGGATATTCGTGCCAAAGCCTGCACCGCCGTCGGGGTCTTGAAGGTGGAAAAAGCCTTGAAACCGCTCATGAAGTTGCTGGACGGTGACAAGGACCCGGAGGTTCAGGTCCAGTCTCTTCATGCCCTCGGCCAATTGGGCGATCCGGGGGCCGTCCCCCTCATCGAGAAGAAGGCAGTCCCTCGGTTTCTTTCCAGGCCTTCGAAAGAGCTCCGCATGGCCGGGTATCGGGCTCTGGCCGGGATCGGGACCCCCCACGCCCTCGATCTGCTTCGAAAGGCGAAGAAGGATTCAGACCGAGAGGTGAGAAAGCTGGTTCACGCCCTGATGGACTAGCGGGTCACAACTCTCCCAGTACGACGGACATCAATCTCAAGAATCTGAGTTGCTCCTTGAGGGACTTTGCCTCTGGGTCGTTGGGGTTTCTTTGGGAGTGGCTGAACATCCCGGTGAGAAACACCCGGACATCGGATCCCGGGGGGAACTCCCCCTTCATCCGGAGCGTCTCCGTAAAGGGGATCAGGCGGTCGTGCCTTCCGTGGATGAGACGGACGGGAACTCGAATGTCTTTCAGGTGCGGTCCGATGTGAAAGAGTGGGGAAGTCCTCCGTGCAGCATCGGCCAGGCCCAAAACCAGGGGGTCGTCCAGAGAGGACGTCAAAGGGACCCCGGCTGCCGGCGCGAAAGCCCTGAAAAGCTCTTTTCCCGTGCCGGGAAGAGACGCCTCCAGGGTCGATTTTCGCTGATCGTGGATGGGCTCCCAGGATGGAACCTGGAGGTCACCGGCCTCCCTCGCCAGATCCAGGAGGGCTCGGGCCACGACCTCCACGTCTGGGTGCAGGTTGGAGGTCGGTAGGAAGTTTCCCCCCACCACCCAGCGGCCGTATGGGTCCGGCTCGATCCGATAGCGGTCTTCCTTCCACTCGTGCTCTCCGGAGAAGAGAAACCGGATCGTTCGCTCCAGGTCGAAGTAGCCCCCAAAGCTGGCCACGGCCCTCAGATGAGGAACAAGTGTGGGGTCCGTGCCCGCCAACAAGGCCTGCGGGGCGCCGAAGGAAAATCCCATGGCTCCCAGACGGCCCGGTAGCGTCTCCTTCCTTTGTGCCAGGGCGAGAATGGCCGCCCGAAGGGTGACCTTCGCCTCTGCAGGGGCCAAGAGCATGGCGCGCCACTTGGGGATCTCGGGTACCAGGACCGCCGCTCCGGATGCGGCCAGGGCACGAACGAACCTGACCAGGGTCGGGTGGTTTCGGCCCGGTCGGGTGATTCCATGTAGAGCCACCCAACCTGGAAGGGGACCTTTGGACCTCTGGGGAAGGAGGAGGGTGGCAGGGAAGGTGCCTTCAGAATGATCGACCTGGATTTCCGACTCCACCACAGGGGGGGTGGCGGTTTTCCATGCCGCTCCAAAGCGGAGTGCCCGGGTCAGCCCTTTCACCATTTGTAGAACCTACCGGTTTTCCATTTCTCCTCGCCACCCACTACTTTGCCTCGGCCAATCAGCTGGCGTACTACTCGTTCGAAAAGACTATGCCGTCCACAGGGAGGATCCCGTGAAGTTTCGGAACGTGGAAATTCTTCTGGCCGTCTCCGCCGCCGCTTTGTTCTCCGGTTGTCAGGCGCCCCCCCCACCCCAGAGCCCGCCCCTCACCCGAGAGGTCTTCCAGTCTCAACTTCCTTCTCGGCCATATTCAAGGGCTGTCCGGGTCGGAAATACCTACTACTTCTCCGGGGCATTGGGTGTGACGGACGAGACCCTGGCGATGACCGAAGGTCGGATCGAGGCAGAAACCAGAAACGTCATGGAGGGGTTCAGAGAGCTCTTTCAGGACGTTGGCGTGGAGTTCAGCCATGTGGTGCAGGGGACCGTTTACCTGGCCGACGTGGCAGACTACGCCGGGATGAACCAGGTCTATGGGGAGTATTTCCCCTCCGATCCACCGGCCCGGGAATGTATCGCCGCCGGTCAGATCCTCAGCGACGGCTTGGTGGAGATCTCTTTTGTTGCGGTGGTGCCCGAGTGATCTCTCCTTCGGCCTTCCCGGATCGGGGCCCCCCCCCCGGTCCCGGCGGCTCGAGGGGTAGCCTGGGGCGGCGCTCCTTCCTCTCACTCCTGGCCGGGACGGCCCTTGGTTGGCCCCGAACCCTCCAGGGTTTTGCCAGGGAGATCCAGGAGGGAGGAGGGCCGGGGGATGAGGGTTTCTGGTCCTTTGTCCGAGATCAGTTCCTGATTCCAGCCGACCGGATCTACCTGAACAATGGGACCTTGGGCCCGTCGCCCTCGGTTGTGGTGGACGCCGTGGCCGAGCACGCCAGGCGGGTTGCTTCGACCTTTCCGCCGGGAGTCGGCTGGGAAGATCTCAAGGGGTCGGTCGGTCGCTTCCTCGGGGCCGATCCGCAGGGTCTGGTGTTCCCCAGGAACACGACGGAGGCCATGACCTTCGTAGCCCAGGGGCTGGAGCTTGGGACTGAAGACGAAGTCCTCACCTCCGATCATGAGCACATTGGCGGCCTCTGCCCCTGGCAGCTGGTTTGCACCCGTTCGGGAGCAGACCTTCGGACCTTCCCCCTCCCGACACCTGCTCGTTCCAGCGCACAGTTACTGGAGGAGGTCCTGGGGGCGGCTTCTCCCAGAACCCGGATCATCAGCCTCTCTCATGTGACCTTCACCACCGGCACCGTCCTCCCGGTTGAGGCGCTCCAGGCTAGGTGCCGGGCCCGGGGGATTCTCCTCGTAGTGGACGGCGCCCATCCTCCGGGGATGATGGGGGTGGATCTCTCCAGCTGGGATCCGGACTTCTATGCCTCTTCTCCGCACAAGTGGCTCCTGGCCCCACAGGGGACAGGGCTTCTCTACCTGGGGGCCGATTGGCGAACTCGACTCTGGCCGACCCTTGCATCGGGCGGATGGAACGACTTGTCGCTGGGAGCACAACGGTTCAATCACCTTGGGACGTTCGACGAGTCTCGGATGGCCGGGCTGCTGGCGGCGGTGGAGTTCCTGGACGCCATTGGGATGGACCGGATCGAGGCCAGGGTGCGGTACCTGAGGGGCCATCTGGAGGAAGGGGTGCGGGGGCTGAGGGGGGTCACCGTCGTGACGCCGGAACCCGAGGACCTCAAGGCGGGGATGGTCTCTTTTTCACTCGATGGAGTGGATTCCCTCGAGCTACAGCGTTTCCTGGCCCGTGCGGCCAGGATACGGACCCGGGTGATCGGCGAGTACGACTATGGCTGGATGCGCCTATCGACCCACTTCTACAACAATCCGAAGGAGATCGACCGGGTCCTCCATCTCCTGGAGGAAGTGGCCTCGAGCGGGATCCCCACCGACTGAATGTCGGCATCGGCCTTTATTTGTGTTCGGGACCAGACGGGGCCGGACGGTGTTCAAATCTGAACCGGCGTCGGTCTGGGCCTTCCAAACCACCGGACTCCTGGATATTCATTTTGAATGACTGACTATCGACCTCCATACTG
>CBDUAX010000033.1:0-15719 GCA_965365235.1 uncultured bacterium | reverse complement strand
GCTCTTCTAGGGGGGGGGGCTGGGGGGTGAAACGGACGACTCCAGCGTCCAGAGGACGGCCGACGGACCCGGATCCCAGAAGGGGCCCTCCGGCTCTCTGGAAAGAGACCGATTCCCCCGGCTCGTCGTAAACGAGCTCGAATGACCCTTCGTCGGCGCCAGGGTCTACCCAAGCCTCCCGAAAGAGATTTGAGTGGACCAGATCCATGGAGGATGGAACCAGCCGGAGCCCCAGCGAATCCACCACCGAAAGGGCGATGGTGCCGGACCTCAGAACCTGGATCTCCGATTCGATGGGGTCCACGAAAATCTCCATTCCGGAGATTCTGGCCGTGGGATTCAGAGCCCGGGTCCGCTGGAGGGGGTCGTTCACCTGGAGGGCAATGCTGGCCTGGTACTGGGTCCTCTGGCGGGATACGGCCCAAATGGCCGAGGCTGTGGTGACGGCGAAAATGAGGAGGACGAGCCAGAGGCGCCGGGAAATAACTTGCCAGTAGTCGGTCAGATGGGGAGAAAACCCTCCGCCTTGCGACTCGAGCTCGTCGAAAGGCGGCCCGCTGCGGTTCTTTTCCATTGGGTTCGGCTGGATCCGGAGGCAAAAGCCGTGAACACGGGAGTACCCACTCCTCGACAGAGGAACAGGGTACTTTTCGGTGTTTCGCGGTAAATATCTGTTTATACATCTCGAAAATCAATAGAAAGAACTCTGTAAGTCCTTAGATTGAAGGGCTTGATGGAGGTAGAAGGGGTAGTGGGCGTGTTTCGAATTTTCAAAAAAAAGGTCCTTCAAAACCTACCTGACGGGGCTGAAGGCGCCTCTCAGGTTTTCGGAGGGACCGCCGGATCCGTCGGTTCGGGGTAGAGAGGAGTGGACGAATCGATGGAGATTTTCTAGGATCGATGGACCAATCACCCTAAACGGAAACGACATGACACCTGAGACGCTAGAGAACAAAGTCCTTGGAGCCCTCGCCTCCGTCCCCTCTCCCTCCGGCGGTGGGAGCGTGGTGGCACGGGGTCAGATTCAAAACCTTTCGGTGGAGGCGGACGGTACCGCCCGGTTCTCCTTCCAAATGGGCCAGGATGATCCGGGATCCCTCGTGAAGGATCTCAGGAGTGCTGCTGGAGCGGTGGAGGGGATCACCGCCGTGAAGGTCAACGTCCAGCTCCCCCAGAGCCCGCCGCCGGGGCCCGCAGGCCACCGAGCGCCGGAGGCTGGATCCGTGCCGGCACCGACGCCCATGCCCGGCCTCCTGCCTGGGGTCAAGCACGTTATCGCCGTGAGCTCAGGGAAGGGGGGAGTTGGAAAATCCATGGTGGCCACCAATCTGGCGACTGCGCTGGCCATGTCCGGGCGCAAGGTGGGCCTCCTGGACGCCGACATCTACGGGCCGAACATCCCCCTGATGTTCGGTGCCACCGAGCCACCGGGGGTGACTGGTGAGGAGGGCGCAGAGAGGATCGCACCGGTTGAATCCCACGGGGTGCGCCTCATGAGTCTGGGGTTCATGCTGGACAAGGAGCAACCGGCCATCATGCGGGGGCCCCTCATCTCCGGGATTCTGCGCCAGTTCCTGGAGCAGGTGGCTTGGGGTGACCTGGACTATATGATCGTGGACATGCCGCCCGGGACCGGCGACGCACAGATCTCCCTTGTTCAGACCATCGACATCGACGGTGCCGTCATGGTGACGACACCCCAGAATGTTTCAACAGGGGACGTCCGCCGGGGTGTGCGTATGTTCGAGAAGGTCAACACCAGGGTGCTGGGCATTGTTGAGAACATGAGCGGGTACGAGTGTCCTCACTGTGGAGAGATGGTCGAGGTCTTCGGAAAGGGCGGAGGTGAAGATCTTGCGAAGGAGCTGGGGCTCCCCTTCTTGGGGCGGGTGCCCCTGGATGCCAGAGTCCGAGAGGCCGGGGATGCGGGTGTACCCACGGTAAAACAGACCCCAGAGTCCCCTGCTGCAAAGGGGCTCCAGGAGGTCGCGCGGGCCACGGCGGCACTCTTGAGTCAGGAGCAGAAGGCTTGAGGCTTTCTCTCCTGGTCCCGCCCCCTCCCCAGGAATTGGAAAACCACCGCCTCCTGGAGCTGGTCAGGGATTTTCCCGAGTTGGTTCCTGCTCTTCTTCAGCTTGGAATCCACCCGGGGGAGAGGGCTACCCTTAGCTGGCGGGAGGTCGTGACCCCGGAGCTGGAGAGGCGAGAGGAAATCAGCTCGGCCCTGGCCTGGCGTGGGCAGTCTTAGCGGCTCACCCGCCCTTTTTTCGCTCCCTCCCAGGAGGGCCCCTCCAGGACAAATCCAGAGGGGGCCGAAAGTCCGGCCCCCTCTTCTTCCATCTGGTCCCTGCAACGGACTCGGTGAATCACCCGTCCTCGAGCCATCTCCGGTCCTCAGCCGTCAGCCGCTTCTTCCCCCGGGCCCGATCAATGAGCTTCAAGACGACCCACCCGACGAACATGATGGGTGCGATCTTGAATAGGAGCACCGAGGCCAGGCCCATGGTCAGGGAGAAAACCGTTCCCAGTACAGAGAGGACGATTCCTGCGGCGATGAGAGTGACCAGCCCCACAGCCAAGAACGTCAGCAACGTGCCCATGAGAGCGCTTCCCTTTCCCGGGGCCCTAACGGACCCAAACAACGTCGATGCTTCCGAACGCTGCATCGACAGTAACTGTAACCCTGCGTTCCGCTTCTTCCCAATCCACCGAATAGTAGGAGTCGCCCCGTTTGACCAGGCCCTCCGAGTCCAGGGAGGTGAGGAAGGTATTCTTGATGACCTGGACACCCAGTCCTTCGGGAAAGCGAAGCTCCAGGGCACCCAGGCCCATGTCCACCGCCACCTCCGCGTCCCTCTGCCAATGGCCGGTGAAGGCCAGGACGACATTCCCGACCCCGGCATCGACGGAGATCTCTTCTGCATTGAGGTTCCCGAGGTCCCGAACGTGGAAATCGGCAGCCCCCGCCTCGAATGCGGCCGACCGCATCCGGATGGGGTTGGGCTCAGAGAAGCTGATTCTGGACTCTGAGGCACCTGTGGAAACGTTCAGCTCCGTCATCTGGAGCCCCCCGAGGTCCAGAACCGCTCGAACGGCCCCGAATTCCAGGTCAAGGTCCATGGGAACGTTTCGGGCCAACGTCAGCTCCATCTCCCCCGAGTCCCGGTCTCTGGGCCAGTCGATGTGGTTCCTGATACTCTCCACACCCAGGTCCAGTCGGTCGTTCTCGTACCGGGCCACCGGTTCGAAGGTGTCCTCATCGTATCGAAGATGCATCCGATACAACGATCCGGGTTCACCTGGGTTGATGCTCAACCGTCCGGCGCCATAGCGGATCCGGACCTTCATGTCCGACTCCCCGGACAGCTGCCTGGACATGGTCACGGTCCTCCAACTCTGACTCGATCCGGGGGTGGGGATACCCAGGAGAGCCACCAGGCCCCAAATCAGGAGGAAGGATCGAAGTACCCTAGGCATGGGGGTCATCCTCCCCGTGGTCCTCCGATTGATCTTCCCCTTGGGGGCTTTGGCCCTCGTCACCGGCCTCCATCGGGGGCTCCTCTGAAGGAGGCTCCGACTCAAAGTTTTGAGGATGTCCCTCCGGTGTGGATTCCTCGCCTCCTGCATCCTCCTGAGCGGCTCCTTGAGTATCCTTGCCTGGACCCGGATCACCTGGTTCTTCACCGGCCTCACCAGATCCTTCGGGTTGGTCCGGATCACCCCACCAGTCCTCCTCGTAGTCGTAGTAGGCTGCGTATGGGCGGATCCTCCCCCCTCGGGTCAGGAGAACCGCACCAAAGCCGACGGCCAGAGCCGCGAGGGTGATGGCGCTGCCCACGAAGCCCAAGAGACCTTGGAGAAGACCGAGCCCTAAAATCCGAACAGCACTGGCTGCGATGGCGGGGACCATGAGGGCACCGATGCCGGCCACGACCACATAAAACGTGTTCGAGCCACGGATCCACTCCAGGCCCCGATACTCCTGATCGGCCACCCAGTCTCCCACATTCCTCGCGACGGCTACATAGCCCAACAGGCCAGCCGCGCCGACAGCGATGGGGAAGAGGGGGATCCAGGCGAGGAGAACCGGGATCCCGATGATGGAGATTGCCAGCGCCACAACCCCCAGGATCCAGACAGGGATCAGGAGGAACCCACCGGCAAGGCCCACCATGGCGGACTGTGCAGGGGCTCGCCTGGCAGTGGTAGCGACCACCTCCAGGCGCTCACGGCCAAAGTGGACGATGAGAACACCAAGAACCGCGAGGACGATGAAGGTCAGGAGGTTCTCCAAGAGGCCACCGATGGCACGTCCGACATTCCCGAAGAACGCACCGAACCATCCGTGAGAGGACCTGCGCTCTCTTTCCATGGAGGACCGGAGGTCCGCTCTGATTTCGCGTTCCAGCTTCTTCCGGAGGTCATCCAGGTCCTCGGCGGCGAGACCGGGCCCGGTGTCTGACGAGGGCTGGAAGATCCGACCCCGGACCTCCCCCCCACGGTTCTCCACCTCACCATTGACGACCCTCAGATCGCCGGTGATGACGCCTCCCTCCAGGAGCAAAACAGAACCGTCGGTGAGTACGACGTCACCGTGAATGACCCCTTGGAGCTCAAGGTCGCCATCAACCAGGACAACGGATTGTGACAACTCCTCGCCTGGGCCGACATCGAGGTCTTGGCCGATCTTGAGAACGAAGTCGTCCACCGCAGCCTCTTGAAGGGCCTCAGCGAGCCCTTGGAGAGCTCCTGTGCGGCTCAAGAGTGCGCCAAGGAGGGAACTCTCATCCGAGAGGGTAAGCGTGACTTCCGCTGAGGGGCCTGGGTCTGAGGAGGCCTCCGGCATGGCCAGCGCCGACTCCAGTGCTTGATCCAGAATGCCCGCCAGCTCTGCAGCTCCACCCTGGAGATCCGGGGGAGGAGACCAATCGTTCAGGGCCTTCGCCAGGGGGCCATCGTCCAGCGAAATGACGTCCCCTAGAAGAGAACGCCAAGCCAGATCGAGGGCATCTCCCCGCACGAATTCCCCCACCACGTCTCCGTCGACCAGGACCTTCCCCTCACGTAGAGAGATGTCAAGATCCCCGGCCGTTGCGAACTCGAGGTGTAGGGCTGCTTCCCGGCTGGAGACGGCGATCTCATTGGAGACTACTGTCCTTAGCTGAGCTTCCAGGACTCCTGGAAGGATCGCCAGGAGCGGAAGAACCCAGCCGAGACGGGACCGGTTAAAGCTCTGCACGTGCATAGCGACTTTCCACCGAAGGGGTGGCCAAAAGGTTGCGATAAAGGACCCAAAGGGCCAAGGCGCTCATCAGGGAGAAGCCCAGCCCGCCCAGACCCACCAGAAGGGGGGACTTGGCAAGAGCACCGATGAGGGAGTAGGCCCGGAAAACCGTGACACTATCCACCGCCGCCGACCCGATGGCGGAGGCGAGAGCCGAGAAAGCCGCAGAGGCCTTCCATGAGGCGTAGGTAGTAAAGCTCCCCAGAGTGAGAAGGGGATGGGAAAAGACCAAGTAAAGAAGAACGGTCATGGAGATGGTCGGAGCCGACGCAATTCCACCGGCCACTGCCCAACCTCGACGGGTTTGAGGGAGGAACCCTCTGGCCCAAGCCATCGCTCGCCCGCTGGCCGCCGCCCAGGGGGCAGGAACAGGTGCCGGTATTCGAACCCGAGCCAGGACTCGCTCAGCGAATCCGGCTGCCGGGGCGAACCGCCCAAGGGCCGCCAGTGTGCCGAAGAGCCTCTCCCATCCCTTCGCTTCTTCCTGGCATGGCTCACAGGCAGCCAGGTGCGCCCTGGCCCCGACGGCGCTCCTCCTGGAAAGGGCGCCTTCCAGGTAGTCCTGGAGCCGGTAACCCGGGATGTGGTCCGAGCTACCAACCTCCGTTGCACCCCCCGGCAGCCAACCCAGGACCCGAGCCCCGCCCCGAACGGGAGCGGGGAGCTCCGCCAGCACGCCCTCCGAGAGGCTGGCCGCAGGTACCAGTTCCGGCAAGCTCTCGAGCTCAGAGTAAAGGACCCGCCACGCATCCACTTCGCTCTGGCAACGAGGGCAAGCAGCCAGGTGCTCATGGACCAGGGATGCTTCCTCTTGCGGAAGCTCCTGGTCCAGGAATTCCTGAATCTGCTCAGAGGCGAGGTGCCCCAAAATGCCTTCATTTACCATCGTGAAAATATCCCCATTTTCTGTTGTCCCTCCGTACGAACCTCCGGATCTCGAAGTTTCAAAAAACCACAATAAACCGAACCTTCGGGGGGGGCGGTCAAGAGCTCACCTCTGCCAGAAGGCCTTTGAGTTCTCCTCGGGCTCGGTGTAGATAGGTCTTCACCGTGCCCAGGGGTAGATCCATGATTTCCGAGATTTCTTCGTAGGTATAACCCTCCACGTGCCTCAGAAGAACGGCAGTCTGGTACTCTGGACGGAGCATCCCGATGGCCTCTTCGATCTGCCCACCCAGTTCCCTCGCTTCCACGTATCGGTCCGGGGCTTCTTCATGGGACTCGACGACCAGGCGAGTCTGGGCCTCCTCCTCTGAGGTGCGAGCGTGAGGAGATCCATCGATGGAAACGGTTTCAAGCTTCCGTTTCCGGAGATGGTCGATGGTGTGGTTGTTCGCAATCTTGAAAATCCAGCTACTGAACTTGTACCGGGGCTTATAGCTTTGGATGGCGTTGAATGCCCGGATGAAGGCCTCCTGCGCCAGATCTTCCGCCAACGTCCGATCCCGGACCATGCGATAGACAAGCGAGAAGACCGGCCGTTCATAACGGCTCAGGAGCTCGCGAAAGGCCATTTCACGACCCTTCGTGGCCAGCTTGGCCAGCTCCTTGTCTTCCAGTTTCGCGTAGTCCACCGGTTCCCGCTTCTCCCGTCTTCTTCTGTGAGGGTTGGCAGAGGTCTGGAACAGACCCGCTGCACCACTCTTACAAGATTGGAACAGGAAGGGTTTCGCGTGACCGAACTTTCTTGTTTCTTCCGCCTGTCCCGGGGGCAAGATGTGTCCCCGACACCCCTTTGGGAAAGATAGAGCTCCAGGCCTCGTCCATCATGGTGACTCCAAGAAAGGCCACCCCCTCTCAGGGGCGGGATCGGGAAAAGCAGGTGCAGACGATCTTCTCGGAGATTGCCCCGCGCTACGATCTCCTCAACCACCTTCTCAGCATGAACGTGGACCGTAGGTGGCGCCGAAAGGCCGTGGATGGCCTGAAGTGGGAGGATGCCCCGAACGGCCTTTTCCTCGATGCTTGCGCCGGGACTTTCGATCTCAGTCTCGAGCTCTGCAGCCGGCCCGGGTTCAAAGGGGGGATCGTGGCCTCGGATTTTGCCCGTCCCATGCTCGTTCAAGGCCTGGGGAAGATCGGCGGCCTGCCGATCACGCCCGTTTGCGGGGACACCCTGAGCTTGCCGTTTCCCCCCGCGGTATTTCAGGGAGCCATGGTGGCTTTTGGCGTGAGGAACCTCTCGGATGTCGCCAGGGGATTGTCGGAGTTTGCTCGAGTCCTGGAGCCCGGGGCGAGGCTAGTGATTCTGGAGTTCACCGATCCTCTCAACCCCATCCTCAGACGGCTGTACCGTTTCTATTTCCACCGCATCCTGCCGCTGGTAGGGCGGATCGTGTCAGGGCACCCCTGGGCCTACACGTACTTGCCCAAGTCGGTGGAGGCCTTTCCGGCTCCCAAGGAACTGGTGGGAATGATGAGGGAAAGCGGTTTCCGAGATGCGGAATTTTCCCTCCTGACCGGTGGGATTGCGGCGCTCCATGTTGGGGTCCGCTAGAACGGACTCTCTCAGTGGAACCGGTGGCCTGTTTCGGCCGCATTTCCATCCGTCAGGCCCGGCACCGACCAGATCCGGACCCTCCCGAGAGTCTCTGGTGGGAGATCGAAGGTCTCGGGATCTCCCAGGATGAGAATGGTCATCTCCTCGGGATGGAGATATCGGCGAAAGACCTCCTGAACCTCTTCCGGAGAAACGCGTTGGATCCCCCGGAGGTACTGCTCCAGCCAGTCCTCCGGAAGGCCCTGGGCCAGGTAGTACATCTTTCGTGAGAGGATCTGGGCCGGACTCTGGAAGTTGAAGACGAAGCCATTCACGATCTGGTTGATGGCCTGATCCACCTCTTCGTCTTCGGGCGGGGACGTCCGGAGCTCCTCCATCGTGGCCAGGATCAGTTGGATGGCGGCAACCGTGGACTCGCTCTTGGTCTGGGTGACGGCTCCCACGATTCCCTCGTACCGGCTGGGTGCCGTCCAGAGGGAGGAAGCGCTGTATGCCCATCCTTTTTCGGTTCGAACCCGAGAGAGCAGGCGGCTGGAGAACCCTCCGGCCCCCAGAATGGCATTCCCGATTCGGGACGCGAAATATTCCTCCCCTGCCCCTTGTTGAATTCCTCCTGGGTGGGCCATCACTACGGTGCTCTGGGTCAGGGCCTTGGGAATCAGGAAAACACCCGCCTCCCGCCGCATGTTCGGGGTTCGTGGCTCAGGGAGGGGGGTTGAACATGAATTCCAGCCCTCCATCATGGACTCGAGCAGGGGCTCGAGTTCCCGCCATCTTACGTCTCCCACCACTCCGAAGAGGAGGTTTTCCGGACAGAAGACCTTCGAATGCACCTTGGCAAGAGAAGTTGGGGAGAGACGGTCAGAATCCAGGTCGGCTTCCTCCATTTCCCATCCGATGGGGTGGTCCCCGAACATGATCCGGTTGAATTCGGAGAATGCCAGTCCCCCGGCAGAATCTTTCCTCCTCCGGATGCTTTCCCCCTGTCTCCCACGCCACACTTCCACCTCGGTGGAGTCGAAGCCCGGGTTCTTGAGTATCTCCCCCCAGATCCGAACTGCCGGAGTGAGATGTTTCGTCAAGGTGTTGAGGCTGCTGAAAGAGCTCTCTCCCCCCCCTCCGAAGACGGTTTGAAGGGCATAGAAATCGATGAGGTGGTCCACGGAGTCCGGGGGAAGGTCCTGGGTGCCCCCGGAACGAAGGAGCCCCGGAAGGGCCGTCGCCGCGGCGTACTCTTCCCGTTGAAAGAGAGCGAACCCTCCCTTGAACCGGGCATAGAGGGTGACGAGAGGAAGAGAATGATCCTCCAGGAAAAGGACTTCAACCCCGGATTTCAGCCGCTCGGTTCTCACCACAGGGGGGTCAAAATCCAATTCCTCGAACTCAAGCGAGAGGGCCGCTTCTCTGGCGGTCTGGCCCGCAGCCGGCCAAGACAGAGCTGAAAGGAGGAGCATGACGGGGACCAGGCTCCACACCTGTCTCGATCCGTTCATTTGGACCCTCTTTGGCTCGAGGAGGCGGACCGAAGGATCGCGACGGTTCTCCTCTCTTCCTGGAAGTACCGGCGTCACACGTCTTGAATATCCTCTGGTGAGACTTCCTCCATGGCCCTGGTGGCGGCAAAAGTTCTTCTCCAGTCCCCGAAAAGAGACTCGGACTGGACCATCTGAAGAGCGAGCCCCAGGTTGGAGCTCAGGCGGCGAACCTCTGAGGCTTCCAGCTGGTTCCTGACCCGCTGTAACTCCCCTTCCTCTGGTGCCCGGTCCTTCAACCGGTCGATTTCTTCATAGATCGCTGCCTCCACCTCGGGGGGTAAATGGGGGGACCGGGGTACCGCCTCCACAGAGAAGAGGCCGGGGTAGAGCGATCCCGGGCCGGTTCCGGAGGTCACGCCGGTTGCGATCCGGTCCTGGAGGACCAACCGGCGGTAGAGTCTGGAACTCCGGCCTCCGGTGAGAAGGGAAGCCAACATGGCCAGGGCCGGGCCGTCTGAATGGAGGGCCGAGGGAACCTTCCATCCGATTCGAAGGCCTGGCTCGGCATCCAGGTGCAGATCGATCCTGCGCTCCGAAACCTGCTCCGGTTCTTGAATCTCTACCGGCGGAGGTGGGGACCCAGGGGGGATGGGGCTCAGGTACCGATTGGCCCACAAAAGGAGCTGGTCGGGGTCAAGGTCCCCCACCACGGCTACCACCGCATTGTTGGGTCCGTAGAACTCTCTGAAGTATTGGCGGACGTCCTGTCGGGAGAGGTTGTTGATGTCCTCCATAGTCCCCACCACGGGGGGGCCGGAGGGGTGCTCCAGGAACGCCTCGGCCATATGGACCTCGTAGAGGATTCCAGAGGGGTTATCCTCCAGCCTCAGGCGACGTTCCTCTGCCACCACATCTCTTTCTGTGTAGAATTCCCGGAAGACCGGATTCCTCATACGATCCGCCTCCAGGATAAACCAGAGCTCCGTTCGGTTCGATGGCAGATCGACGAAGTAGGTCGTGGCCTCGTTGGTGGTGGTGGCGTTGAGGCCTCTGGCCCCGTTCTCAGTCAGGATGGCATCGAACTCGTTGCTGACGACGAATACCGAGGCCTCCCTTTCAAGAGCCCTGATCCGTTCCCGGAGCCCTTGGATCTTCTCAGGGTTGGGAGCTTCTCGACCCTTTTCCGACAGGAGGAGTGCGTGGATGGAATCCATCTCCTGGAAGAGGGGGAGTTCCGCCTCGAAGTCCCTGGTACCGACGCTGGTGGTGCCCTTGAACAAAAGGTGTTCGAGGAGGTGGGCGATTCCGGTGACGCCCGGATGTTCGTTCACCCCCCCGATGGAGTACTGAACCACGAACGAGACCGTGGGCGCACCCTCTCGTGGGAGCACCAAGAGGCGAAGGCCGTTCTCAAGCGTGTGCGCTTGAACAGGAAGCTCTTCCCCGGGAGTTGATTGCCCCAGGAGACCCTGTGGGAGGGTCAGGAGGAGGAGGGTCAGGATCTGTCTCGGTCTCAAGTTTTCTCTGGTTGGCAGTGAGGACAGAAGAATGCGGATCTGTTGGCGAATACGACTCGTTGGATCAGAGCTTTACAGGAAGGGCAAGCATCGCCCTCTCTCCCGTAGACCTTCAGGGCCGGGCCAAACCCCCCTTGTTCCCCAGATGCGGTCCGGTAATCTCGGAGCGTGGTCCCACGCGCTTTGATCGCATCTCGTAGCACCCGGCGAATACCCCTCAACAGGGCCCGGGATTCCTCTGGATCCAGTGTCCGGGCAGGACGGGAGGGGTGGATGCCCGCCCTGAACAGTGACTCGGCGGCGTAGATGTTCCCGATTCCGGCGACCTTGGTCTGGTCCAGGAGCCAGGATCGAATAGGAGACCGAGAGAGTTGGAGGGCGGCATGGAACCGCCTGGTGGTCAGGGCCCTCTCCAAAGGCTCGGGTCCGAGCCTCGTGGTTTCCCGTTCCCAGGACTCCTCAGAATAACGAATGAGGTGCCCGAACCGCCGGACATCCACGTACAGGAGAGACCCGGCGGGAGTGAGGAAGAACTCCAGAGCCAGGTGGGCCGGGGCCGGCCCAGAGGAAGCGTCGCCTCGCAAGAGAAGCCGCCCGGTCATTCCCAGGTTCACCAACAGACGGGAGTCGTCGGAAAGAGAAAGGAGGATGTTCTTCCCGCGGCGGGAAACGGATCGAAGTTTCCGCCCTTCGATCCCTTTTCGGAAAGCGTCGGGAGCCTCCCTCAGCAGGTCCGCCCGTAGAACGGCGATCTTTTCGACCCTGCATCCCGGGAGATGTTGGGCAAGCTGCCGAACAATGGTCTCGACCTCGGGTAGCTCAGGCACGGAGGAAGGCGGCGGCGAGGGGGAGGGGGGTGCTCAGGCCGCCATCACTCCTGGAGCCGAACCGCGGTACCGCAGGCGGTCACCATGAGCATACCGTTCTTGGCCCCAAGAACCTCATAGTCCAGATCCATCCCGACCACGGCGGTCGCCCCCCGGGACTCGGCCTCTTTGGCCATCTCCCTGAGGGCTTCTCCCCGAGCGGTGCGGAGAGCCTCCTCATAGGCTTCGGACCGACCTCCAACAACGTCGCGGACGGCGGCGAAGATATCCTTGAGGATGTTGGCGCCAATGATCGCCTCCCCGGTAACGATTCCCAGATACTCCTGAATCGGCCGGCGTTCTACTGTAGGAGTCGTCGTGATGATCATGGTCGGATCGCCTCGTCTCGGGCGAATTCTCTCCAGCCGATGTCAGCCCGGAAGAAACGCCCCTCAAACTGAATGGCATCAGCCCCGAGCAGGCTCTTCCGAGAGGCGTCGCCGAGAGTGTCACCAAGGCCGGTGACGGCCAGGACCCGTCCACCGGATGTGACCAGATCCCCCCCCTGGAGGCGAGTACCCGCATGGAACACCAGGGTGTCGGGGTCGTCCTGGAGTTCCCTGGGGATCGACAGAGCCTTCCCCTTCTCGTACGCGCTAGGATACCCTCCAGAGGCCAGAACGGTCGTTACGGCCCCTCGGTCCTTCTGGCCCAAGGTCATCCCTGCCACCGATCCCCCGGAGGCGATGGCGGCCATGGGCTCCAGAAGGGAGCCCTCTAAAAGGGGGACGACAACCTGGGTTTCAGGATCCCCGAATCGGCAGTTGAACTCCACGACCTTTGGGCCATCCGGGGTGAGCATCAACCCGGCATATAAAAGACCTCGAAAACCGCACCCTTCCGCTTCCATGGCCCTGAGTGTGGGCAGGAGAATGTCCCGCTCCACTTCCTCGACGAATCCTGGCGTAACGAGGGAAACCGGTGCATAGGCCCCCATTCCACCCGTGTTTGGGCCAGTGTCTCCCTCTCCCACACGCTTGTGGTCCTGAGATGGAACCAGGGAGAGGACGTTGCGCCCGTCGGTCAGGGCGAAGACGGAGAGTTCCTCACCGGTCATGCACTCTTCGATGACCACTTCCCGCCCGGCCTCTCCAAACTGGAGGTCCTGAAGCATTCCTCGGGTGGCCGACAGTGCTTCCTCGACGGTTTGGCATACGATGGCGCCTTTCCCCGCCGCCAGCCCCGAAGCCTTCACGACGATGGGTGCACCCTGCTCTTGGATGTGGGCTTCCGCCGCTAGAAGATCCCGGAAGATTCGGAATCCGGCCGTCGGGACGCCTGCATTCCGCATGAGGTCCTTGGCGAACGACTTCGAAGATTCGATCTGGGCCGCAGCCCCGGAGGGGCCAAAAATGGGCAGCCCCTTCGCCTGGAAGCGGTCCACGATTCCAGCGGCCAGCGGTACCTCTGGACCCACCACCGTCAGGTCGATTGATCGGGAGGCGGCCCACCCCGAAAGCGCTTCGATATCCCCCGGGCTGATCTCCACCGGTTCGACCAGCCCTACCATCCCCCCGTTGGGTTTTGTGGCGAAGAACTCGGCATGGGGCGCGTCTTTCTGAAGTTTCCAAAGGAGGGCGTGCTCACGGCCGCCGTTACCCACGATAAGGATTCGCATACCGGGTCAAGCCTCGGGGCTTCTTTGAGAAATAAGAGTCGCTTTCCGGGACCGGCAAAGGGTCCCGAAGCAAGTCTATGGAGAGGAGTAGACCCATGTCAAAAAGGGCCGCCGACGAAATCGGCAGCCCCCCATGAATCTGGACAGTCCTCGGAAAACGGGGGGCTTTGTTTGGCCTCCCCTGGGGCGAAGGGCCCTACTTCTTGAACCCACCCCTCACCGACTCGCTCATCCTGCGGGCGGCGTCGGCCATGGTGTCCATCATCCCTTTGGCCCCCTCCTTGTAGGCTGAGGCGGCGGCGGCCAGATCCTCCTTGTAGGCCGGATCGGGGTCCCCGCGTCGAGCATATTCTCCTCGAATGATCCTGTCATACTCTCCGGCCTCGATCCAGCCCCTGATTTCCGAAACTCGGAGGGTCCAGAAAGGGTGGGTGGAACCGATGAGGTTGAGGACTTTATACACCTGGTCGGCCAGGTCCCCGCCGGTTTTGTATTCCTCGGCCTGAACGATGAACTCGTCCAGATTGTACTCGGCGTCCCACTTGCTCCCATCCGGGATTCCGCCGGCCATCTTCAACATGGCCATCATGGCGATCTCCGGATCCTGGACGGCCAGGAGTCCGGCTCGGTCGCTGGAGAGCTCACTCTTCCGGTACCACTCCAGGAGTGCCACCAGGACCGCTCGGGCAGCCAGACCGACCACGGGGAAACCCATCTCGGCCAGCTGTAGAAGGAGCACGGTCATGGTGCGGTAGAGGACGTGGTCGCTCATGATGTGGCCGAGCTCATGACCCAGGATATAGGCCAGCTCATCATCGCTCAGGAGCCAGATGGTCCCGGAATTCAGAATGATGAAGGGCTCGTCCATTCCATAGGCTCCGGCGTTGACCATGGGGGTCTGGGAGATGAACAGATCGTAGGGTCGCTCCGGATCCAGGGTCTTACAGACCTCCTGGTAGATACGTTGAAGCCGGGGGAACTGCTTGTCCGTCACCTTCACGGCATTGGCCTGGAATGCCAGACGGATGGGCTTCTCCCCGAAGAAGCCAAAAAGAGTGCGGAGAACCTGGTCAAAAACGGGAATTCTCCTCAAGGCTTCCAGCGCCGCACGGTCCGCCGGGTGCTCCCATGCCCGGGAGGAAATCTCGCTGAGGACCCGCTTGGCCCGGGCCTCGTCCCCGCCGGATTCCTGCCCGTTCCCGTTCTGTTCCTCGCTCATGGAATCGCGCTCCTGACCTTCTAAAGAATTGGAGAATGTTTTCGGGGGAACTGTCCGGATCCCACTCCGATCCGGGGAAACCCCGTTCAATGTATCGTCCTACGCCGATCCTGGGGATGAGGTTTCACACTTAAAAAGGGGCGGAACCCCAGGTAGGGATCGGCCTACGACACACTCGAGGAGCGGGGTTTACCGGCCCAACCCGCCAACGCAGAGGAAGCGCACTTTTCGTTGACCCTCCGCCACGCGCTAGGGTACCTTAGAAGAGAAACAGGTTTTTCCGTTTTTTCCCCAACGAATCCAAACCGATTCTAAGCCAAGAATGCCAATTGTATTCCCCCCGGACTTGATGGTCAGCGTCTCGGGGTTCCGGGGCCGAGTGGGAGATCCTCTCACCCCTGAGCTCGTGACCGGCCTGGCGGCTGGGTTCGGTTCTTTCCTGCTCCAGCGTGGTACGGGGAACCGGGTCCTGGTGGGAAGGGACTCGAGGACCTCCGGGCCCATGTTTTCTCGGAGCGTTACGGCCGGGCTCCAGTCGGTTGGCTGTGAGGTCGTGGAGTTGGGCGTCGTTCCGACCCCGACCCTCCTTCTGGCCGTAAAAGACTCCGACGCTGTCGGGGGTGTTGGAGTCACAGCCAGTCACAATCCCGGGGAATGGAATGCCTTGAAGTTCGCCTCCGGTGAGGGGATGTTCCTCGACGCCCAGGTCATGGGGGCATTCCAGGAGCACATTCAAAGCCATGACCCGGCCAGGGCTCCCTGGGACGAGATTGGAGAGATCCGGACCGATCCCGGGGCGGTGGATCGACACCTGGAAAGGATTCTCACACTCCCGGTTTTGGACGTTCCTGCCCTGAAGATGAGGGGTTTCCGTGTGGCACTGGATTGCGTGAACGGTGCCGGAAGCAAAATCATGCCCCTCCTCCTGAAAGCTCTCGGGTGCACCGTGGCGGGAATCGGCATGAAGGCCGATGGGCGCTTTCCAAGGGATCCTGAGCCGACCGCTGAGAACCTCAAAAACCTTGGCGAGGCGGTGCGTTCCGCTGGAGCGGACTTCGGGTTTGCCGTGGATCCCGATGTAGACCGCCTGTCGCTGGTGGACGGGGAGGGTGTGCCCCTTGGTGAGGACCTGACCCTGGCCCTTGCGTCGGCAGTGATTTTGAAGGCTACGCCGGGGAAGGTGGTCACCAACCTGTCTACCAGTCAGGTGGTGGATGACGTCGCCCGAGGCTACGGCGGG
>CBDUAX010000032.1:0-15740 GCA_965365235.1 uncultured bacterium | reverse complement strand
CGGGCCCGGAGCTTGCCACGCTAGAGGGCGGAACCGGACGATATCCGGCCGATTGGCAGGTCACCGGTCTCGATACCATGTGGGCTTGACCCCTCCAGCAGTATCCACTCCCGAATTCTTGACTACCCCCCCTGACCCGAGCCCACCGAGCCAACGCTATCGCTACCCTGAATTCGGGCCGCGGCCTCCATCTCAGGAGAGACCCGAGCTCGTCCATACTCCCCAAAGACGGTGTCAACCAGACCTTGGAACCGGGGGTCCGAACGGAAAGGATCAAGGGATTGCCAACTCAGGAGATGGATCATCCCGTGTTCTCCCTCTTCATGAGCCTGTAGCAGCCAGTCCATTCCCTCCTCGACACGCCCCAGGCCACCCAGGATCCAGGCAATCGCATCGGAAGCGACGAACTCTCCAGCGGCCCGGCGTTCCAACAGGTCTTGAAGAATCTCTTCAGCCAGCGGGCGGTCCCCGACCTGCCCAAAAACCGATGCGAAGAAAGCCAGGTCCCCGCAGCCATCCCGACTAGACTCTCGATCTTGATACTCCCTGTAGAGATCCCGGTAGATCTCGGCGGCCTTCTCGAGTTCTCCGGTCGCCTGGTAGGATTGGCCCATGAACGTCGACCCGTACCTCCAGTCCGGCCAGATCTCCAGTACCTCATGGTGTTCCCGGATGGACTCCTCTAGCCGACCCGCATCCGCCAACATCCGGGCCCATGACACTCGGGCTCGCCTGTCGAAGGGGCTCATTTCCTTGGCCCTGTCTGCAAAAACCAGCGCTTCGTCCATCCGTCCGAGGCTTCGGAGGAGGCGAGCGTATAAGAGCAAGGCTTCCACCGAACTTCCATCCAAGGCGATGGCCCTCTGGACGGACGCCTCTGCTCCCGCCCAGTCCCACTCGAGGTTGTACTTCACGAAAGCCGCCGCCAGATGGGATTCAGCCAGTGTGCTATCCAGGGCAATGGCCCTCGCGGCTGCAGCCCTGGCAAGTGGGGCCTCCTCCCTGGACGGTCGAAAGTAGAACATCACCTGCAACACCTTCGCCATCGCCAGACCGGAATAGGCCTCGGCGAAGGTGGAGTCTTTTTCGATGGCCAGATTGAACTGACGAACCGCCCTCTCGAATGCGGGAGCCGACCTCTCCTCCAGTGAGTACCGACCCAGGTCGTAGGCGCTTTGAGCCTCTGGGTCGAGTCCATCACCCACCAGCCGAAAGGCCAGCCTCAATCGCTGGGATAGAGACCCCCGGTCCACTGCCAGCCCCGCCGCGAGTTGCCTGCAGAGGGTCGCCTGGTCATGGACTGGAACGGACACATCTGAGGTCCCGACCAGCTCTTGCCCCGGGGATACTCGGTACAGGTTGAGAGACACGCGAACGCTGTCCGCCGACCTCCAACTCCGCCACTCCAGGAAGGCCTCTGCGTGAAGAGCCGTCGCAAATTCCTGGAGTGTCCTTCCACTCTCGGGGAGGGTTTTGGCCGTGTAACGGGGGACGGCGCTGAGAGCCGAGAGTGTGTTCATACAGGAGATCAGTCTGTGATGCATCCCGGCCTGGAAGGCATCTTCTTCAATATCCCCAGTCGGCTCCTCGGGAAGGACAAGAACATGTATCCCCTCCGGCTCGGGGAGGGGGCTCCAGAAGAGCCGCCATGCCCCGAACAGCAGGATCGGAATCAGGGCCATGGTGGCTATGAGGGTCCGCCTCCCCTTCTGGAGAATGCCCTTCTCCTCGACGATCGGAGGAGCCTTGGGACCACTCGGGGCCGATCGTTCTTCTTCCACCGCGGCCGGCTGGGGCTGGGGCTCGGACAGGTGGGAAGACACCCCCTCGGCTGGCCGTGACACCTCACCCCGCCGCCGGACCTCTTCAATAACCGCCACGGTTTCCGGCGACGGCTCCAGCTCCAACTCCTCCCTCAGCAACGCCGCGAACCGCTCATAGAACCTCAGAGCGGCTCCCCGATCCCCAGCATCCGCCAGCTTCTGAATGAACTTCCGCGCCGGGGTTTCATCCGCGCAAACGAGCTCCAGAGCCTTCGGGGCCGCCCTCTCGGCCTTGATGACCATCCCCCCTTCCACATACTCTCCAGCCAGGGCCCAGGCTGCCGAACAAGCGGCTTCCCTCAAGCGGACCCGCTCCGATTCCACCCAGTCCTCGAATCCCCACGTCTCTCCCACGTGGAAACCCCGGAGAAAATCGCCGCCATACAACGCCAGGGCCTCGGCCCACCGGCCCTCTTCGATCGCTGTCTCAAAGTCATCCACGTCGAGGCGGAGAGCGCCGGGTTCGAGCCCGACCTCCTCGGTCCCTCGACGGACAACCGCGCCCTCGGGTAGGTGACGACGGAGAAAGCTGAGGCTTTGGGAGAGTGCGTTCCGTCCGTGAGCGTCGTCACGCTCGGGCCAAAAAAGGGTCAGAAGCGTATCTCGGCGGTGAAGGCCACGGGGCCGGGCACCGGCCAGATAGACCAGGAGGCCAAATCGCTTCGGTTGAGAAAGGACAGCGGTGAGTTCCTCCCCATCGGAATCTCGGAGATTCAAGGAACCCAAGGTCCGAAGGGTAAGCACCGATCTCTCCCTTTGGGGAGTGAAACTCGCGAAGCAGATACACCCTCCGGCGGGAAGAAGGGCGCACCATGCCTGCACAGATGGGGGTATCCGTCAGGTGAATAGTGGCAATGTGGGAAACGGAAAAGCAAGGAAAAAAAAGCGACTAACCTACCGGACGCAGATATCGAGACAGACCCAACCCTGGCCGGGGTGGCTCGGGCCGCCCGGTTTCTCTACGCCCACCTCATCCCCTCATCGGCACTCCGTCCTGCTGGACGGCGGGTTTGGCTTTCCTACCGGAGGAAACCCGATGTCCTTCGGGCCGGTTCAATCCCCTCTCCAACCCAGGCTGCACCGGGGAAGTTCAGACAGGGCCAAACCGGGACCTCCGAGACTGTCGTCCTGAAACGAATCGATCGGGTCAGAGGCCCAAGACAACGAGCTGGGATGGCATAAGGTGCCTTTTCAGGCGCCACTCCACCCACCGGACCCCGTCGCATTCCAGGGGGGCCGTAAGTTGTTCTTGGGCAGAACCTTTCGGCTTGGCCAAGAACCTGGGGCTCCCCCGAACGTCCAGTAGATGGCCTGGGATCTGAAAGACCTCCGTTCCCCCTGGCGACACCTCGCCAACAAAGTATTTGGTCCGGTCCCAGACAGCGGAGATGACCACCGGGTCGAAGTGTTTGTTCTCCACCCTCAACGACAGGTCCACTCTGGTGGCCGAATCCCATTGCTCTCCTCCACCCAAATCGAATGGGTTCGATCTCGAATGGGTCACGCAGGAACTCAGGAGAAGTGCCAGCACGATAACTGCGGACGTACGAAAGGACATGAGCGAATCCTCCGGCTTGTGCAGACGTGCGTCCTGTGCCGATGGGGGCACACTTCCACGGGGCCCGTGGAGGGCCTTCTCAGATTCGCCGCCCTCGGCCGGAGGGGCAGGACGCCTGCTGCACTTGTTTCGGTGGCCGAAGCATAGGGGGTCGGCATGACCCAGGTCTTTCCTTCCATAGACTCCGGAAGGGAGAAGAAAAGCCAGCGATCCCCAGGATCCCAGCAATGGATACGAGAACGCCGGCTACTCCTCTCGGAATAGCCGGCGCTTCTCAAACCGAGTCGGCATCCTCGGTATACCGAGAGGTGACCAAACCCCTCGGGTGCCGCCATGTATAAGAAACCTGCTCTGACCCAGGTCTGCCCCGCGTCTTACCTGTGAGGATCCAGGGTGGGGCTCCGGCGAGGGTGCGCGAGACAGGAGGCCCCGGGTGTAACAGGCGGAAAGGCTCCGCAGGGAACCAGGCCGACCCAAGATTGGAATCTCACGCCCTCCGACATAGCTTGGGCGGATGAAGCCAAGGCACACCAGCCGTCTCCTCCTGCCGCTGACCCTCGTACTCTACTCGGCGTGGGTGCTGTCGCACTGGGAGCCCGTCTGCGTGGCACCCGACACCGTCGGCCTGTGCCAACAGGCTCAGCATTTTGCGGAATCGGGGCTAAAGCCCTTCCAACCGGAATCCCCGGCCCAGTTGGTGGGCACTCATTGGGTCCAGACCGAGGACGCTACCTACCGCGGGCGGTTCCCCCCTGGATACCCCGCCCTTCTGGGCCTGGCATACCGGCTGGTGGGCCCAGAGTGGTCTCTCCTCCTTGGCCCCCTTTTCGGCGCGCTGGCCGTGAGCCTCCTTCTTCTTTTCGGGTTGAGCCTGGGGCACCAGAACGGACGGGATTCCCGAGATCTCTGGCCACCCCTTCTGGCCGCTGTTCTCCTGGCCACCTTTCCGCTTCTGAATCGCCTGGTGCTCCACGGGGATACGCACGTTCCGGCGATGGTGAACATCCTTGCCGGAATCTGGCTCCTCAAAAGATGGGACCGGAAGCCGTCCAAGCAGCGTGCTTTTGCTGCCGGCCTGGCCTGGGGTCTTCTCCCCTCCCTGAGGTACGGTGAGGCTGTGTTTACTCTCACAGCCGGAGCCTTCATGGCGGTCCGGGGCTTGAGGAAGGGTAAGGGCCACGGGAATACCGTTTGGCCCTCCGTGGCGGGAGCCATGATTCCTCTCGCTCTGCTGGCTGGCTACAACGGCTTGGCGTACGGGAGCCCCATACGCACCGGTTACGCACTTACCCAGGAGCAGACCGCCTTCAGCCTCTCGGTGATCCCGGGCCATCTCCTGTTCTACCTCTCAAGCCTATTGGCGCAACCCATCGTCGTATCCTTCGTGGCCCTGGGAATCGGGGCTCTGGGTGTCATGATCCGGAACCGGAAGGCCCGGCCCCTGGGCCTCTTCCTCCTGGTAGCCAGTCTTCTGTCGGTGCTCCAGTACACTTCCTACTACTGGGGAGAGAACGAAGACCCATCGTTGGCGCTCCGGTTCTTCCTCCCGGCCATGGCATCTCTTTTCGTGGCCATTACCTGGCTCCTGGTACACACCACGGGGCGACAGCGGTGGCCCCTACGGGTTGCCGTAGCCGGGCTGGTCATGCTGGGAGTTTTCGGGTCGGAGGTGGAAATGCGGGAGGAGGGCCTGGCGTTGGAGGTAGGAGTTGGGTTGGTTACCGCAGCCCGGCAGGCCGTTCCGGATGGAAGTGTCTTGATCTGCCCCCGGGGCCTGGGGGAAACGCTCCTATACGGAGGCACCTGGCGCATCGTACCCCAGTGGTTGTTTCCCGGAGATCCCCAGCGCCAACGGATTATCGTCCCTTGGGAGGTGCCACCGGAGGTTGCTCAGGAGTATGCGGACCGACCAGCCCCCATGCAGGCGGCCCGAGGAGCGGTGGAACGGAGCCACTACAGGGGGCTGCATGGTGTCGACCTGGTACAGGCGGTCCTTACGGATATCAGCCAGTGGGCACCCTCGGCGGATGTCTACTGGCTGGGAGATCCAAGGGTGGTGGAGGGCGTAGACACCCTCATCGAAAACCGGAGCTTCCGGGCCCTGGGGTATCTGGCCCTCCCCGGCTCGAGTGGGGACGGTGCCGCTGCCAGCGGCCTGGCACGAGTTCCGTCTCGCATTCCCCTCTTCGTTCTCGAGCCGGACTCTTCCGCAGAAGGACCTCCTTCCTGAAGGGATCAACTATCCACGGTTCTACCCCCGTCCTTCTTGCCCCATCTCCCTTCACCAACCCAGGTTTGAGAGAGGGAGACCGCCTTCCAGCGCCCCAGATAGACCCGGCCGATTCCTCTGGGTTGCTGGTCTTTATCAGGGAGGTTTGACACGAACAGCCAGAAACCCACCCAGCTGGATCCTCCAACCGGGGAAACCCCCTCCAACGACCCGGCCCGTCGCCAGTTGAGCTTCTTCTCCGAATTGAAGCGGAGGAAGGTGTACCGCGTAGGCGCCGCCTACCTGGCAGTGGCGTTCGCCGCCCTTGAGGGCGCCGACCTGGTCTTTCCGACTCTGGGGCTGGGGCCGAGGGCATTTAATGGTCTTGTACTGGCCAGTCTCCTTGGCTTCCCGATTGCTCTGGCACTGGCATGGACCTTCGACCTGACCGGGGGGACGATCCGACGCACCGGTCCGGTGGACCCCACTGGGTTCAAAGCTGATCCGGACCGCTGGGTGCGGCTCAAAGCAGCATTGGTCGGGGCCGGCTTCGTGGTTGTGCTCTTCCTGGGGATGGGTCTGTGGCAGGGTCCCACGATGGACTCCTCAGCCGGCCCCGTCCCGTCCGATCGCCCCGTGGTCGCAGTCCTTCCCTTCCAGGATCTATCTCCCGATGGAGACCAGGAGTATTTCGCCGATGGCCTCCACGAAGAACTCCTTCACCAGCTCGCCGTCTTACAGGGGCTGAGCCTCGTCTCCCGAACGTCTGTCATGCATTTCCGCGGCAGCCCATCGAAGGTGGGGGTCATCGCCGATTCCCTTGGAGCGCGCTATGTGCTGGAGGGAAGCGTACGCCGAGCGGTGGACAGCGTGCGGGTCACGGTCCAGCTCATCCCCGCCGAGTCGGACGAGCACCTCTGGTCCGAGTCCTACACCCGTGCTCTCTCCATGGACGGGCTCTTCGACCTCCAGCGGACCTTGGCCGCGCGCCTTGCACGGTCCCTGGGGGGGACCCTGGCCACCGGGCAGGCGGAACGGTTCGGGAACCCGCCGACATCCAACCTGGAAGCGTACAACTCCTTCCTCCGCGGCCTCCATCACTGGAACACTCTAAGTCGTGAGGGCGTGGAGGAGGCAGAAAACGACTTTCGGGAGGCCATCACGCTGGACCCCGAGTTCGGTGAAGCCCACGCCATGCTTGCCATGACCTACGTGGTCCAGAACAACTCCGGTATCAGGAGGCGGGGAGAACTGTACCCCCTCATCCGTGAACACGCGGATCTTGCCCTTCGGTACGCCCCCGACCAGGCCGAGAGCCACATGGCCCATTCCTCGGTCCATTACACCATTGAGTGGGAGTGGGTGGAGGCCCGGCGGGAGATGGAGACCGCGGTGGCGCTGGATCCACGACGGGAAGACTGGATGTGGGCTCTGGCCGAATGGCACGGCATCGTTGCAGGAAACACGGAACGGGCCCTCGAGATTCTCGATGAGGCCCAGCGGTTGAACCCCTTCGCCGCAACCACAGGCATGTGGCGGGCCGGTGTCCTCCACTTCGGGCGGCGGTACGCCGAAGCGGCGGAGGAATACCGAAAACTCAGGGCCGTGGATCCAGGCAACCCCACCAACACCATGAACCTGGTCTCCAACCTGGCTCTTTCCGGACAGATGGAAGAAGCCCGGCAACTCATGCGGGAGGCCCTCCCCGGAATCCGGAGGAGCTACGGGCCCACGCTTGCCGTTCACCTCTCTCGAACAGGTGAACTCGAGGAGGCTCGTGCCGTCTGGGCTGAGGTCGTCGCCCGCCGGGCCGCCGGTGCATCCATCTCGGCTTCGGGTTTGGCCGCAGCGGCGTTGGCAGTGGGAGAGAAGGAAGAGGCTCTGGATTGGCTGGAGCGAGCTTTCGCGGAGGAGGGTGGGATCTACACCCTCCGGGATCCGCTCTGGGACCCCATCAGGGCCGATCCCCGCTTTCAGGTCTTGTGGGACCAAGTGGACCTGCCGGGGCCGCAACCCCCCGCTTCAGGGGGGTGACGGGATGGAAGGTGGATCGAAGAACCGTCATTCCAACCAACCAGGGCCGGCGAAGGCGTCCCGGCAGCTCAGCGGCCGATAACCTCCAGGAAAGCATCCGTCCAGCCTTCTCTACTGGCGATCTCGTAGACCAGCGAATCCAGTCGCTCCCTGGTCAATTCATGCGCGGAGAGGATCTCGGCGGCTCGCTCGGGCGCCTCCTCTATGGCGACGGCGACCTCCGCCACCCGTCCAACGAACTCAGGCACCTCCAGGGTGACCTCCATCGCCTCGGCGGAGGCATCTTCCACAGAGATCGACCCTTCCCTACTCCCGACTTCGGGACGGGGATCGGTCCGGTCACAAGCCAGTGCCGACACCGCAAAAAGAAACACCCCGGCGAGCTTCATGATCTTCAGCATGGCACTACCTCCCAGTTCCATTTCCTTGGCCGTTTCCCCGACCCGGATTTCTTCCCGGTCCACCTCTCCGGTTCCCTCTCCCCTCCTGCGGGCCCCTCCGGCCTCGGGCCTCCCCCTGGGACCCCTCACCTGGCGCCTTTTGGAGCCTTCGGCCCTTCCCGATTCCCCTTCTCGCATGTTCTGCGTGGATCGCTGCGGCCAGGTCACGTCCCCGAAGTCCTGAGGCGAGCTGGACCTGAACGAAAGCACCGAAGTTGTCCATGGGGCCGTGTTCCCGAACGGCTCGCAGGGACTCTTCGAAGACTTCCGCCGTCTCGATGGCAGGGATCCTTTGGGCCCGTGCCGACCTGAACACGCCTTCGACCTCTTCCGCCGGAACACCCGCATCCCGGATGGAATCCGCCATTCGGGGGAGCCCCAGGACCCGAAGGATCTCCCGTCCTACCTCCACTGCCGGATTCGATGTGGGCCCTCCAACCTCCTGCCCGGCCACCTCTCGCCCAGTTACAGACGAACTGGCCAGGAGCCCTAGAGCGAAAGCCAAACGACAAAGTCCGCGGTGCATATCGTTCCCCCTATGGTGGATGGTTCCAATCCGGTTCTTTAGACCGGGTTGCGGGACCTGGAGTCACATGCCACACCGAGGAATTCCCGGTGGAAGCCGAGCCGGCTCCCTGAACCGTGCCGCGTCATCCCGGTCCTCCAGCACCTCCCCCTGCGCTCGAGTTGGCGAGGCCGCTCATAGTTGTATCCTTTTTCGTTGACAACTGTATACGAGTCAGTATACATTGAATCCATGAACACAATCACCATCGACCGGAACCACGGAGACGCCGTCTACGCACAGGTGGCTCAGCAACTTCGGCAGCTAATCGCTTCGGGCGCGCTGCCTTCGGGAATGGCGATTCCGTCGGTGCGGCAGCTAGCGAGGGACCTGGGTGTGAGTCTGAACACCGTGGCTCGGGCGTACCGGATGCTGGAAGACGAGGGCTTTCTCCAGATTCGTGACCGGGCCGGGGTGACGGTGTCGGCTCCGGCACAAGAGATATCCGAGGCAGCCCGTCCAGGGCTGGTGGGGGAGCTGAGAACACTCCTGGCCCGGCTTCGCCAAGCAGGCATGGACACCGACGAGCTGTTCAGAGTGGTACAGGAGGAGATCGAAAGCCTGGCCGGTGGTGCCAGAGGAGAAGGAAGATGAACCGAGAAGCGGCGGTCGTGATGGCGTTCTTTACCTTCCGGGTCTTCCTGGTGGGCACGATCTTCTTCGTCTTTCCCCGCATTAGCCGGAAGGGCCTGATGTTCGGGACGTATCTCGGCGAGGAGCAAAGCGAAGGTTCCGCACGTCGCCGGCTTCTACACACCTGGGACAGGGGCCTGGCTCTGATTATGCTCTCTTCTCTTATCGTCGGGTGGAGCATCGGTGTGACGGGCCGGTGGGTCCCCGGCAACCTCATCGGCACGGCGGTCCTCCTCCTCTCCTTCATCCCGCACTATGTACGGACATACCGGATGGCGGGCGGACTTGCGGCACCGGAGGTAAAGCGGCAGGCCATGAGGTCTTCGGCGACCCTCCAGGAGGACAAGACGCAGGGTGAGGGCTTCGCAGTGTTCGCCCTGGCCCTCTGCCTGGTTGCGGCTGTTTCCCTGGTCACGTATTCCACCCTTGCCTTTCAGGCCATGCCGGACCGCATTCCTACACTGGGCAACCTCGTTGGGCAGGGGGAGGGACTCACCGACAAGTCGCTGGTCACCGTCCTTTATGTCCCCAGCTTCTGTCTCGTCTTTGCGCCGTTCTTCTCCCTCCTGGCGCTGCTCATCGCCGGTGCCAAACGTTCTGTCCGGGGTGGATCGGGAGGCCGCTCGGACCAAGCTCAAGATCGATTCCGGCTATCCACATCTCACCTCTTTGCCGGCACGGGACTGTTCACCTGCTTCTTCCTGACCGTCACCTCCTGGGAGATGATCAGGGTGTGGCAAGGCCGAGCGGATTCAATGGGCCTCATCGTTGGGGGAGTGGCCGTCGTCATGATCCTGTACATGGGGGTGTCCCTTATCCGGCTCCTGAGGCTTGGGCAGGGTGGCGCACGGCTGGAATCGGGCTCCGCCGAGGCTCCCCTCACAGGCGGCCTCGCCGACAACGCCCGCTGGATCCTGGGCGTGATGTACGTGAACCCGGCGGACCCATCCATCATGGTGGAGAGCCGTTTCGGCATCGGGTACACCATGAACCTGGGGAACCGCACGGCCCAGGTGCTCCTGACGATCTACCTGCTGTCCCTGGTTGGGCTGACCGTCCTCACCCTGGTGGTGTTCGGGGTCTTCTGAAGGGTCACAGGGGCCGTTGGCTTGGATTCCCTCCGATGGCGAGGCCACCGCGAAGGTGCACGGCCGGTGGACGGCCGGTTCTTGCGGATAGCCTGCATTACGCGTAACACTTACCCTCGTCATCAAACGCGCCCTGACCCCGAGAACACCTTTGCGATAGACACCGGGCCAGCGGGATCCCCGGAACGGTGGGCTTTCCAGCGAAGAGAGGGAGGAAGATGGGTACCATGAGAAACCCGTGGGCCTGGGCAAGGCCATCGATCCTCCTCGGGTTTTCTTTCCTGCTGACCATGACCGGAGGGTGCGGTCTTCTCCGGACCCAGCCCCCCCCCACCGGTCATGAGCACATGACCTATTTCTCGTGTACGGAGGGCAACGCGGGACCCATCGTGGATTTTGTCCTGGCCGGATTACATGGATTATCGACAGCATCCGTGGTCTCGAACGAGGGCGACTCCCATGCCGAGCGCCGAGTTGACGCCTTCATGGTCACCAGCGGAGTCATTTGGACCGCCCTCTTCACGACCTCCGGGTTTGTGGGCCTGAAAAAGACGGCTCGGTGTCGTGAGGCTCGGGAGCTCCTGGCAATCCGACTTTCCGCCCCGGGGGCGGTCGAAGGACCCGCCGATCTAGGACTCTCGTCCGTACGGATCGAACCCGCCCGGAGTACGCTGGAGATCGGCGAACAGGTGCAACTCACGGCGACGGCCTTGGACACCTCGCAACTCCCAGTGTCCGGGCAGTCCTTCCTCTGGACCTCCTCCGACAACGCGGTGGCATCGGTGAGCCCCCTTGGCCTGGTCACCGCCAGGGCCGAGGGTCGCGTGATCATAGCGGCCAACTCCGGAGGTGTGGTGGGCACCGCCGAGGTAGTGGTTGGCCGAACCCCAAGCATACTTCGACCAGGAGGGTGAGGTGGAGGGTTTCCGGATCACTGTATTGGGACTTTTATGGGTCCTGATCCTCCTCACTGTCGGTTCGGTCTCAGGGCAGATGATCGAGGGGGTCTCGAAGGGCGAACGGGTGAAGATCACCTACGAATCCAGTACCCCTCGGGTCGTCGTTGGGCTCCTGCATGATGTTCTTGAGAACGCGTTCCTTGTGGCTCCCACCGCAACTGGGGTTGTCCCGATCCCCCGTGACCAGGTGACCGACTTCCGCGTTCTTCGGGGACAGGAAAGAGAGTGGAAAAGGGGGCTTCTGGTCGGTTCCATTGCCGGAGCCGCCACTGGATCTCTGATGTATCTGCTCATCGACGAAGCATTCGATGAAGTGTTTGGGGAAGGAGGATCGAGTTCCCCGGGGGTCCTGGCGTATGGTGCCCTGGGAGCCCTGTACGGTGCGGGCATCGGGACGGGGATCGGGTGGTTTTTCAAGAAGGACCGGTGGGAGCCGGTGGCCTTCGGACTCACCCGTCCCTCTTCCCCATTTGGACCGGCCGAGAGATCCTCTCTCGGCATCTCGATCCCGCTCAATCTTTCCCCTTGGCAGTGACCAGACCCGCCTCCAGGTAGGGTCTCGGGCGAACCCGATCTCAACCGATGTCGCCGGGGGGGTCCCAGATCAGGGGCTCCACCCGGGCCTTGAGGAAAGCAGGATCCAGATCCGTGACTCCGATCTGATCCACCACTACCTCTCCGACCTCCGAGAGATCGAAGACCAGGCTCACAGAAGTGAGGGCCTTGAGTTCCAGTCTCGGATTCACGAGGTGAAAATCCCCAAGGGGTATCGAGTAGGTCTGAAGGATCTGCTCCCAGTGCTCCTCGAACCGCTCCTCCTCCTGGTCACGCCGCCTCAACACGTAGCTCTCCAGCGGGCGCCGAATAGGGCCGTAGGCCCCCAGCCGAACCGAGGCCGTGTGGCCCTTCGAGTCCTGGACCTGGACCGAGAGATCCACAGGCGGTTTCCCTTCTTCGGCATCCCCCCTGGTCCCCCCTTCCTCACCTTCGCCCCGACGTGGGTTGCCCCGGTTCTCTGATCTCCCTGCAGAGTCTGTGCTATCCGAGTCCGGGTCCTCCCTGGGCTCCGGGAGGGAGTCGGTGGCTCCCAACATCAGATCCAGGGTGGAGCCCGGGTGGATCCCCCACCCCTCGGCCAGCCCTCCGGGAAGTCGGAGGGTGTATCGGGCCGGCGGGCCGGTGCGGGTAGGATCCTCTCCGGCGATCCGGTTGTTCCAGCCCAACCATACGGCCTGGTTCTCCTGGGATGCCGAGGTGTTGTTCCGGTTTGAGGACCGGAGGGTGAGAGTGGCTTCTTTCCAGCTCGCCAGGGAATCTCCCTGGATCTCTACTCCCACCTCAGTGCCGGTGGTGACGTCGATGTCCTCCTCGAAGGTGGCCAAAGGCCTGAAGGCACTCGTCTCGTAGCGGGTGATGTACATGGTTTCGGGGAGCCACTGCCCAATCACCCGGTGATCCCGGAAGATGGGGAGGTAGCGTTTTTCGCCCTTCAAAACCACGTCCAGGAAAGCCGACACGTAGATCTCACCGATGCGGAGTTGGTCCTCAGTAGAAATGAGTCCCCGAAGATCGAGAAAGCGGGCGCTCCGGGAGCCTCCGTCTTTGTCCCTCCAAACCGTATTCCATTGTCCGTGGTTCGCCCGATACACATACACTGCGGACTTGAAGTGGAAGTCGTTGGAAGAGAACCTCAGCCGGTCGTAAAGACGGAGCCCATGGAAGCTGGTCACGTCCCCATCGTGAGAGCCGTGGAAGGTGAGGTAGCTCACGTCCTCCATAACGACCTTCCGGCCTGTGGGGAGATACTGGCCGTCCACCGGTGCGATGGACACGATTCCCCGGATTTCGAATCCGAAATCGAACTCGACGGTGGCGTCGTCGGGGTAGCGGCTCAGGTGATTGAAGGCGGCGGCGTTGGCCACCGCCTCACCACCCCTGCTGTGGCCGATGAGGGCGATGTTCCCCATGTCCACCCTCTGGTGGAAGGGGGTTTCCGGATCCTCATTGAAGGCCTCGAAGAGCTCCAGGTGCTTCAAGAGGAACCATCCCCGGGCATCGTTTTCGCCCCGGATCCCTCCATTGATGAAATTCTCGTCCACGCTGGCCAGGATGTACCCGCGGCTGGCCAGAAGCTCACCCAGGTAGTCGTACCCTGGGTCCGAGAACTCCTTCATGTCGTGATTCCCGTGGACCACCAGGACCAGAGGAAAGGGCCCATCGCCTTCCGGATACCAGACCCTGGCATTGAGGGGCATCTCTTCCGGCGTGAATCCCCAATAGTCGTTCCTCTCGTCGGCTGAGGCGCCCAAATCCACCAGGCCCGAGGCGTCCACCGGTTCCGTCCGAAGAGAAACGGAGTCCCTGTATTCCGGACGGTTTCGGTCCGTGCCGGTCCCGTAGTAGAGGGTCAGCACGGGGAACGGACCCGGGCGGCCGGGGTCCGGAGCGTCCAGCACCTGGCGAGAGAGGACGACTCCGGCATCGTCGGGGGTGAGCTTGAGAGCCGGGGCGCAGGCGGAAAGCAACAGCGCGGCGATGGAAACCGGGAGGGCGAGCGGCTTTGTCATGGCCGGGAAACATCGGAATCCGGGGTTTGGATGGCAACGGCTTCGATGGGCCGGTCCGCCCGGGGTCCTGGAAAGGGGGCGGATGAGCTCCTTCGGGCTGCGCCGCGCGCTATCCAATCCACCTTCCCCCTCGTAGCTTGACCCCCCTCTAATCCTCGACTCGGGCCACGCCATGAAGATCCGAACCTCCTCCCGTCTTTGTCTTTTCCTGATAACCGCAGCTCTCGCCTCATGTGCTCCAGATTCCCCACCGGCAGACCTGGCCATCCGGAACGTATCTGTCATCGACGCCGTGAACGGGATCCGGGAAAACCAGACCGTGGTTGTGAGGGACGGGTGGATCGATCGCATTACCCCCGACGGTGAGTCCGTTGTCGCTGATGAAGTGGTAGACGGAACGGGCCAGTTCCTCATCCCGGGACTATGGGACTTCCACGTCCATCTCACCTATGACGAAAGCATCACCCAGGCCATGCCGGGGCTCTTTCTCAGGCACGGCATCACCAGCATCCGGGATACCGGCGGCCTTTTGGAGAAGATCCTGCCAGTGGTGAACGCACTCAGGGCCGAGGGCGTCACCGCCCCTCGGGTATTCTTCGCCGGGCCGCTCCTGGACGGGGAACATGTGGTGTACGATGGAGACATCCGTCCCGGCCTGGGCGTGGCCAACCCCGACGTGGCCAGCCTCGAAGCCAATGTGGCGGGACTTGTCGAAGCCGGGGTGGATTTCCTGAAGATCTACGAGATGGTTACCCCCGAGGTCTTCAAGGCCCTGGTCGACGCGGCCGAAGCCCGTGGCCTCCCGGTGGCAGGCCACGTCCCTCTTTCCCTTCTCGCCCGAGACGTGGGACCCCGGGTCCAGTCCCTGGAACACCTTCGGAACTTCGAGCTCGATTGTGCCGCCGACGCCAGCTCACTCCTGTTGGAACGCCGAAGGATCCTGGCCGAACCCCTCGAAGGATCCGCTGCCAGCCTCCGCTCCCGGTTGCATCGCCTCCAACGGCTCCCAGCGGTGGCCGCCTACGATGCGGAGCGCTGTCGTGAGATGATCCAGTCCATGGCCTCCACCATCCAGGTCCCCACTCTACGCCTCAACGCCCTCGAGTTGCAGCCTCCCTTCTTCCGGTCGGATTGGGACGCAACATTGGACATCCTCCCGGACACCATCGCCGGGCCGTGGCGAGAGATGACCGAGCTTCGCCGGACCACCCCGAGTACAGCGGACACGACCTTCGCTGCGTGGAGCCTCTTCCTGGTGGGCCAACTCCACGAGGCAGGGGTACCCCTGGGCGCTGGAACCGACACACCCATCGGATACGCCGTGCCTGGATACAGCCTTCACAGCGAGCTGGAACTGCTGGTCCGGGCAGGGCTCTCTCCCATGGAAGCCCTCAGGGCCGCCACTCTTCGGCCTGCGGAGTTCTTCGGGATGACCGACCAGATGGGGACCATTGAGGAGGGGCGCCTGGCGGACCTCGTGCTCCTGGCAGCCAACCCCCTGGAGAACATCACCAATACGCGGACGGTTCGGGCGGTGGTGTCGAAGGGAGAGCTTCTCACCCGTGAGGAGTTGGAGGCTCTGGGGCGTTAGGGAACAGAAATGGGCCCCGGGGGGGGCATCCATCCCCCGGAGCCCATCATTCTCCGTGGTCTCGGAAGCTACCTGTTTTGTTTCGTCACCACCGGTCCGACACCAGCCTGGCGGAGGATCAGATTGAAGGAATCCACCTGCTCCTGGATCGCTCCCCCGATCCGGTCCAGATAGGGCTCCGTGGCATCCACCAGGTCCTGATACCGCTGGTAGGCTCCCTCCGTGGGTCGGCCGTAGGAGGAGGTCACATGGCTGTAGAGATAGGCCAGCTGA
>CBDUAX010000031.1:0-15786 GCA_965365235.1 uncultured bacterium | reverse complement strand
TAGTTCATTCCTTTGTCGAAGGCGTATCGAACCAGGTTGGGCTCTCTCAAGAAGCTGGCTCCGAGGCTGATGTCGGAAACCCGGAAACCGGTCCGCCCCAAGGTCCGGAAACTCCGGATGCGTCCTTCTTGGCTCGGTTTCACCGGAAAGAGGGGTTCTTCCCTGGCCGTACCCGACGGGAAGTCAACTTCCGGGAAGGGGGTGCGCCCGAGCACCAATCCTCCCGCCAACGCCGAACCTCCGGACCTGACGAAGTCCCTCCGATTGATATGGGATCCAGGATGTTCTTCGTGCGTTTCTTCGATCATGGCGAACCTCCAGGGTGCGTTCGGTGGCCCCCTCGATACCTCACCTGAGTGGCTGGAGAGGATGGGGGTCCATCACCGTCGGCAAACGCTTGCGTGTTTTCTGGGATCTGATCTCATAAGTACCTCTGACTCTTCCCGATAGCAATGTTCATGGGACTGCGGGGGGCAGGAGATGGAGCGCCTCGGAATCGGTCCCTCAACCACGCTGGGTCCTGGGGAACATCAGCGGCCTGTCGAACCGAGGAGTCCGTTCGTCACAAAACCTCAACGTCGATCGTTCAACGAGGAGACGCAGGGAAAGGCCAGGGCTGATTCGGGACGATCCTGGATGGAACCCTGTCGACCGGTACCCGTATCCATCCTGAAGCGAACACGAGCCACTGTAGGAGGGAAAGACTGTGAAGCGCTATCTCGCCAACCTGTCGATTCTCCTGATGGTGGCAGTGGCTTGTGATAGTCCCACAACGGTCCAGCCTTCCATTTCGGGCCAAGTGGCCCTGTACGACCAACTCGGAACCCTGCTCTCTTCCGCGGATCAGGTACGGGTGACGGCCCTCACCTCTTCCAGTATCAAGAGGTACGAGACCTTCACAGACACGACAGGCCGATTCGAACTCGCCCTACCCGAGACGGGGGCAGTCCCGCTCCTCTTCTCGCGAGATGGGTTCGGGGACATGTTCCGTTTCGACCTGGAGGATGAGACCGAGTCCATCCGCGTCGACCTGTTCGCCCGTTCTTCCGCGGCTGTCACATCGGCGGGTGCTTCGGCAGAGCCTTGTGGCACCGTCTCCTGTCTTCGGCTGGCGCTGGAGGTCAGCAACTTCTTCGGGCCCGGTACGACCAGGCGGATCTTCCGACTGTATCTAAGCACCAATCCGGGAGTCGGTGCTCACGATTACGAACTCACGGATATCCTTATTGTCCCAAATACCCAACCCGGGCTCCTTCGGGAAGGACCGGACGCTACCTTCGAGTTGGACGGCCTCCACGGACTTCTTGGGTCGTTCCCGACCGGAACCAAGGTGCATATGGTGATCCACGGGGCCACGGAGAACCTGGCCAACAGCTATCTGGAGCCGAGCACAGGCCGCGAGATCTTTACGGACCTCTCGCAGGTCTCTGCAAAGGCGTCGTTCATCATTCCGTAGAACTGGCGTCCGATGAGCTGCTCTTCCTAGACCAAACTGAGATCGGGCTCCCCACCAGAGGTGGAAACGCCACCGGAGTTCGGTTTCCAGGCCCGGCCACTCTCAGAGGCCCATCTCCGAAACCGTTCGAGTCGGCCCGGAAACGCTCTCGAAACATCCTTCCCCATGGCCCGGCGCGGCAGGGCAGGTGCCCCGGCACGCTCCTTCCACAAGAAGTCGGGTTGACGGTTCGAAGGGGGGGAACGATGCATAGCGAGAGCAGACCAATGAAGAGGGCCGGGATCCGCCGTTGGGCAAGCAGCCCGGGGCGAATTCGGGCCCTGGCAATCCTGATTGTGGGGGTGGCCGGTTGCGGGGACGTCAGCGCGACAGGCCCGGAAATCTCTGCCGATGTAGAGGAATTCGTATCGCTCCTCAATTCGCACAGGGTATCGGTCGGTTGCGCACCTCTGGAGTGGGACGGCCGTGTGGCGGTCGTCGCCGAGGCCCACTCCCGGGACATGGTGGAGCGCGACTTTTTCTCGCACACGAACCCTGACGGAGACACGCCGTGGGATCGCTTGGGGGGTGCGGGCATCTCGTTCAGACGCGCCGCCGAGAACATCGCTTGGGGCTACACGTCCGGTGAGGCCGTGCTGAATGGTTGGCTGGGAAGCCCCGGTCACAGGTCCAACATCGAGAACTGTGCGCTGACGCATCACGGGGTTGGGCTCGCGGACTGGCACTGGACGCACCTGTTCGTGACCCCCTGAGGAGACGGCGTCGATCCTTGGAGATCGCCGCATTTGAGCTGCGAGCCCACGGATTCGAAACGGCCTCACGAGACATCACGGCGCGCGTGGTCCGTTGGTACGAATCGAGGATCGACGGTTCGGAAGCGTCCCCAGGCCTACGAACCGGGCTTGCCCGAAGGGGTAACTGATCCCCACTCACCACAACCCGGGCTCACGCCAGAGCCATCTCCTTGGCCGGCGCCACCCGTGCCGCACCCGGCTCGCCGCCGGGAGCAACTGAACGGCAGCGGCTTCCGGCTTTTCCCCCCTCCCTCACCCGCCCCTCACAAACTCCCCCGGGCGCTCATCCGTGAGCTCTCCATTCGCTACGACCATCTCCCCGTTGACGAAAACGTAATCGAAGCCTTCGCTGTACTGATGCGGGTCGGCGAACGTTGCCCGGTCCCTGACACGCTCGGGGTCGAAGAGAACCAGATCCGCAACAAACCCCGGTCGAACTATGCCGCGGTCCATAAATCCGAAGGCCCGAGCGGGCAGGGAGGTCATGCGCCGAATGGCATCTTCCAGCGTCAGCAGCTCCCGCTCTCGGACGAAGTCGGCCAAAACCCGGGCATTGGTTCCGTACGAGCGGGGGTGCGGCTGACCGTCGCCAAACTCCACTACCCCACCGTCGCTGGCGACGATGGCGTTGGGATAGCGTAGGATCGTGCCCACGTCTTCGAGGCTCATGTAGTGGTAGATCATGGAGGCGCCGTAGGCGTTTCCTGCTGCCCCACCCTCTAGCATCATCTCCAGGATCGTGGCGATCTCGTTGTCGACGGAAGCTTCCCTGCCGGACAGGAGGTTGATCTCGCTGATGGTCTTGCCGTTCCAGGCCGGGTTGGGCTCATACTGGGCCACCGTTGCGAAGGAAAAGTCGTCGTAGCCTTGGCTATGAAGAAGTGCCTTCATTTCGGTGACGATGCGCTGCCGCGGGTCGGGGTCCTGGATTCTGGTGGCGATGTCTTCGATCCCACCGGCGACGGCCCATCTGGGAAGATTCACGCCGAGATTCGTGCTAGCACGTTCGTAGGGATAGACGTCGATCAAAACGTCCACCCCGCCGGCACGGTGTCTCTCCACGAGTTCTATGGCTTCGCCGATACTGCCCCAACGCGTCCGTCCCTTGACTTTGAAGTGGGAAATCTGGACGGGCATGTTGGCTTCCCGCCCCACATCAACCGCTTCATTGATGGATTTGTGGAGGTCCGCGCCCTGTTCGCGGATATGGCTCCGCCGTAACGCGATGCGACCCTTGCCAGGCTTATGACCTCGTCGGTGTCGGCGTACGTGCCTGGCACATAGAGAAGTCCCGTGGAGAAGCCCACCGCGCCGCCCTTCATGGCCTTTTCCACCAGAGCTTGCATCTGTTCGAGCTCGGAGGCCGTGGGGGACCGGGCTTCGAGGCCCATGACCTGACGCCGAATGGTGTTGTGACCCACCAGAGTGGCCACGTTGATTCCCAGTCCGGTCAGGCCGCGGCTCCATTCGGCGATATCCGTCTCCGACCCGCCACAGTTTCCGGCGACAACCGTCGTTACCCCGTCCAGGAGGAAGTTGTCCGCCCGGGGTAGCTTCTCCAGGCCGCGCTCGGCGTGGGTATGGATGTCGATGAACCCGGGGGCGAGAATCCGCCCGGCCGCATCGATAGATTGGGCGGCATCCACCTCCAGATTGGTCCCCACCGCCACGATGCGGCCGTTGTTCACCGCCACATCACCGAGGAACCAGGGGCCTCCGGTGCCGTCGATTACCCGTGCCTGGCGCACCACCAGATCAACCTTCTGTGCGCAGACCTCCGAGATACCCGTGGTCAGAAAGAGCAGGGCGCAGGCAATGCCCAGGCGCGTCCAGGGATCCCTCATCTGTCCTTCCTCCAATCAGGCCCGTCTCACCGCTGGTTGCGTGGAAATGGGTATGGACCTCGAGGCCAGCCTGGGCCCCAATGGCGAGAACCGAATGTGGGCGGGCTGAACGGGATCGTGCAAGAAAAGGAGGAGGGAAGGGGGGGCCTCTTCCGGCCCCTGGAGCCCCTCAGCCGGGGGGGAGGGAACGGGTCCCGGGGGACAGGACCCCGACCATCTCATCCAAAACTTCGTTGAGGGCGGCAGACCGCCGGTTCACGACGGTGGCGTAGATCTTTCGGGAGAGGAGATACGATCCACCAATACAGACCGCCGGGACGGCTGTCAGAAAAGAGGCCAGGAGGAGACCCCCCATCCCCACCCCGAATCCAACGCCGAAGCCCACGGGAATCCCGACCCCGAGGCCGATCCCGCCCACAAAGCCCCCGTGGATGGCCCAGGCCAGGTTGGGGTACCGCTCCTCCATGACCAGATGCGTATCCCCTCCTGAAGGACCCACCGTAACAGTGAGAGATCGGAGGGAGTCCTTGTTGGTGGAGTGGCAGGTGAGGGTCCTCCCCTGGATGAGGGGTTCCCCCAGCCCTTCCGACGCCCTCTCGAGGATGGGGGTTAGGGCCTGCAGGGCTTCCTTCCCGGCTTCTCCAGGGACGACCCTCTTGATACGGATGGTCACGGGCGCCCCCAAGAACCCCTTTGGCTTCACCGAGGAGAAAGGTCGCCCCGGGGCCTCGATCTCCATGCCACGGGCAGCTTCCCGGACAGCCAGGGGGTTGATCCCGGCTTCCTCGGCTATGGCCTCCAACTCGAGTAGGGTCGGCCCGTCCGTCCGGGCCAGAAAGACACTCCCGTCCTTTTCCAGATCCGAGGCCTGAGCCAGCAGGTTCCGGACCTCCTCGTCAGAATAGCGGCGCTCATCGGAGGTCGCCGGGTCCGCCAGACCCGGCATGTCTGAACCCTCGGGCACCTTCAGGCCCGGATTGGAAATGGCGTAGACGTTCACCGGGTGCGAGACGTTCTTCAGACTCTTGGGCCCCAGGGGTATTGCCGCGATGGAGGAGTGGTTCTTGATCTCGTCGAAGACCTTCCCGGAGACGGCCACGCCGCCTGGGGCGGAGGTATTCTGGATGCGGGAGGCCAGGTTCACCCCATCGCCGTAGATCCCATCCTCCCCATGGACCACGTCTCCGGTGTGCACACCGATCCGGAGCGGAAGGATGGGCTCCTGAGCCACGGCGTGCTGGAGCTCGATGGCGGCTTGAACCGCCTCCACGGCGCTACCGGAGATGCTGAGCGTTCCGTCGCCGTAGTACTGGAGAATCTCCCCGCCATGACCCTGGACCGCCGAAGCGACGAGACCCCGATGGATCTCCATATGGGAGCGGGCCTTCCCCTCATCCTCCTGCATGAGGGCGGTGTACCCCACCATGTCTGCGAACATGATGGCAGCCAGCTGTCTCCGTTCCTTCTCCGACATGATGCCCAGCCCGGTTGGTGGTCCCTCCAGGAGTCCCTGGGAAGGGTATCCTCCCCAGCCTTCAGGGGCCAGCCGGTTGCCTCGCATTTCCGGGCCGCAGGCTATCCGCTGACTCCCGCTGGATGATCCAAGCCTCGGGGCCCTTCGGCGCCCCACAGCATTTGCGCATCGTTTTTTCGTTGGTTAAGCTGCACCCAATCACCCATCAGTCGATCCGACTTGTCTCCCAAGTGGCCGGGAGGAAGGCCCCTCCTCTTGAAAAGGATGACCCATGGCTGACCAACCAACCTCCTCGTTTCGAAAAGGTTTTTCCTTCGTCCTGATCCTTTTGCCAGTTGTGGCGGTACTGGGCTTCGTGCGAGTGTCCGTCGACCAGGCCGACGAAAGGGCTGCACTTCAGATGATCCTCGCCGATCTGGAGACCGATTCGGTCGAGATGACGGGTGTGCGCAACCGGGGCCGGGCTACCGACCGTCGGGTGCTGTGGATACTCCGGAACCAGGATGCGCACCCGGATTCAGTGAAGCCCCGGATCATCAACCTCTTCTATTACAGCTCCTATCAACAGGTCCGGGTTGGTTATGACAATCTCCTCAACGCTGGGCGCCTCACCGTAATCAGTGACCCGGAGCTTCGGCAGAGTTTGGTCCGCTACTATGAGGTGACCCACCCGTACATGTGGGAGTTCTATGACATGTACATGAAGGTCTACAGAGAGTTCAAGGAAACGACGGCACCCTACATCGTCATTGATGCAGAGCCCGAGGGAGAGACCTTCAGGACCAGCTTCAGGTCGGAGTGGGTCCGCCCCTGGTCCGAGATGAGATCGGATCCGCACTTCCGCTACAAACTCACCGAGATTGGACTCGGAGGGGCCCAGTTCTCTTACCGACTGGATTCGGTCCTGGAAGAGAACGGAGGCCTAAGAGCCGCAATCCAGGCGGAGTTGGGGATGTAGGAAACCCTGGGCCAAAAAGGTCTGGGGACCCAAGGAACCCACGAGCCCGGTAGGCCACTGCGGTGAGGCCCGCAGCTCTGAAGCTGCCCTCGTTCTTGGGACAGGGAACCATCTCCTCGGCACTGGGGGTGAAGAGCCCCTGGGGCCGGCAGTTGTTGGTTGCAGGTCAGCCCAGCTTGTAGGACCCTCAACACCATGGCCCGGTCTGGAATGCCTGACACCCACCGGCTTGAGTGACGCTCGTCCGGAGTGGGGGCTTGTGGCCTCACCCCCGAGCCGTGCACCAACGCCGCTTGCCGCCGCCGACGGCCCGACCCCAGGTTCTCCCGGGTAACTCGCCTGAGTAGAGAGCAGACGGATCTCAAAGGGAGAGGCGGATGTCAGGATCCGGTTGGGTGCTGGTTGTGGCGGTTCTGGTTTGCCTGGTGGGGCTGCTCGTTCGGAGCAGCCGGTTCGCTGGGAGACCCGGCGTGTTCGATTCGGGCCAGGCCCGGGGAAGCGCCCTGCGGGGGGCCCTCTACGCCTTCGGGTTGGGGATGCTGCCCTGGAACAAGGAGAGCGGACGACTCCACCCGGTGGTCTTCTGGATGGGGGTCCTCATGCATGTGGGGATCGGGGCCAGCCTCGGGACCATAGCCGTGAGGCTCGGCTCCCAGGGAGTCACACCGGTGTGGTGGACGCCCTTCGGTTCAGCCGCCCTCGCCTTCGGCAGCATCGCCATCTTCCTCCTCATCCGCCGAGTGGCTGTCCCCCACATGAGTCGGTTGAGCACTCCCGACGACTACCTGGCTGCCGGCCTCACAGGGGCGGTTTGTTTGGGTGCAGGTCTCTGGTCCCTGGGGCTGATCCCGGTTCTTGTTTTCGACATTTCCGCTGCGATGTTCCTCATCTATGTGCCCCTGGGGAAACTCCGGCACATGCTCTCCTTCTTCGTTTCCCGCTTCTTCCACGCCAAACAGCTGGGAATTCTGGGAGCCTATCCTCCTTCAGGAGAAAAGCTGTCTGGTTCCATGATCCCGGGGGCGCCGATTCGCCAAGGTGACCATCCCTTCGACGATACTCAGGCCGAACCCTCCATGCCCATGAGCTTCGAGGCCAAGGATGCGGAGGCCTTCGTGCACCATCTGGACGAGGTACTGAGCCGGGAGAGCGTCGCCATGCTCGATGCCTGCGTCCACTGTGCCATGTGCACCGAGTCATGTCACTACTACATGGCCACGGGGGACCGATCCCTCATCCCGGTAGAGAAACTGGACAAAGTCGCCCGGCTTTACATCGGGGGACATGACCGGGTGGGGCGTGTGGTTCCAGGCCTGACTGGTGCGCTCCGGGCCACTGAAGATTCCGTCATGGCCCTCCATGAGGCCGCCTACGAGCACTGCAGCATGTGCGGCCGATGTGCCCTCTCCTGCCCCATGGGCATCAACACGGGCCTGGTTCTCGGGCAGGCCCGGATGGCATTTGGACGGATTGGGAAGACGCCACCCGGCCTCGACAAGCCCGCCCGGACCGCTGTTGAGACAGGGAACTACCTGGCTCTCGAAGTTGAGGACGTGGTGGACAACCTGGAATGGTTCGCCGAGGAGTTGGAGGATGATCCGGTCCTGGAGGGGGTTGATGTCACCATTCCCGTCGACAGGAGGGGCGCCGACGTCCTCTACATCCCCCACCCGTTGGAGCTTCGGGACTTTCCCTTCGCTGTAATGGCAGCGGCCAAGATCTTCCTGAGAGCGGGGACGTCCTTCACCTTCTCGTCCGAGCACTTCGACGTCGTGAACTACGCCTACTACGGGGGTGACGAGGGACGGATGCGGCAGGTCGTCGAGCACTTCGTCACAACGGCGGAGGCACTCGGCGTGAAACGGGCCGTCCTCTCGCCCTGCGGCCACGGGTACAAGGTCCTACGCTGGGACTCGGAACGGGTCCTCGGACGCCCCCTCCCTTTCCAGGTGGTCTCCATCGCCGAGGAAATGGACGCCTACCTTCGAGACGGACGCATCTCCCTGAAAAGAGATCCGGGCACGGAGCCGGTGACCTTCCACGACCCCTGTAACCTGGCTCGGAATGGTGGGGTGATCGATGAACCCCGGCGCCTTCTCGCCGCAATGACCTCCCACCTGGTGGAGATGCGTCCCGGAGGTGTCCAGGCCTATTGCTGCGGGGGCGGGGGTGGGTTGAGCGCTTCAGGGGAATACGGGAAGACCCGACTGACGGCCGGCCGGGTGAAGGCACGCCAGATCCTCGAGACCGGGGCGGAGGTCGTGGTGACGAACTGCTTCAACTGCAACTCACAGATCAAGGAGCTGACCCGGCAGCACGATCTGGGCGTGGAGGTGAAGGCCATCCACGAGTACGTGGCCGCCAGTCTGGCCTGAGGCGACTCGGCGCAAGGAATCACCAGCCCTCGACAAGAACTCAGATCCCGTTCTGTGAACGCGGTTCGCTCCTGCCTTCATAGCAAAGCGATCCCGGCAGCTAGGCCCAGTCCATAGAAGGAGTGGTTGGCCAAGGGTGAGAAGACCGCCCTGAGGCCATCGGGAGACCTCCGTCCAAACGCCCCCAATCCCATGGCTGGATAGACGAAGAACCAGGAGGCCACCGTGGTGAAGACCCCATAGGCAACAGCCCATGCTGGTGATGCAGGTCCTCCCACCAGGACATCCCATCCCAGCACGTAGGGACCTGCAAAGCCCACGCCGATGGCGTAGTGTGTGATGTAGCCGAGGGGGGTTTCGTGTGTGGCCTCCTCCATCTCACCGGGGTGCCCATACCAGAACCGTCCGCGCATCCAGCCCGCTGCCATCCTCCCGATTATGCCAACTTCTACTTTCGAGATGATCCCGGCTCGAGCGAAGAGGGTGTTTCCCAAGTCCATTACCACCGTCCCCACCACTCCGGCTGCCACTCCCTGCAAGACGATGTCCATCATACCTCCAGCACCAACAGATTTGAGGTCATGGTGGATGGGCTGGTTGTCCAGCCCTTCCTCTCCGAGGAAACCCCCCGGTACACTTGGGCCTTACACATCTATCCCAAAGACCTGAGGTTCTTTCCGGACCCTGCAATTTTCCTTCAACCAGTTGGCAATCTCCGTCATCATACTGTCGTCCCAAACCCTTGCACCCGTGGGACAGTTCTTTACGCAAGCACAACAGCGAATGCATAGCTCGACGCTCGTGGCTACGCTCCCCTCAACAGAAATGGCTCCGGTTGGACATACACTGGAACAGGTACCACAGATTGCGCATGTGTCTCCTCTGGTCACAGGGGAGACGGCCATAGAACGTGGCCCGCCTTCATATGGGAATCGGCCGGGAACCACCAAATCCGCTTTGGCTTCAGCTGATGGTAACGCTGTGACCAATTCTTTGATCTCCCTGCCAAAATCCACTGCCTTCTGAACATCCTGGCTATCCGGGCGTCCATTCGCGATGGGAACATCCTCTGTAGCGAAAGAGTGCTCCCCAACGAACGCACCACCGGCAATCGGATGAAAGCCCAACTCGATGGCGAGGTTCTTCAGCTCCAACAATGCGTCTTCGAAGTCCCGGTTCCCAAATACAACAATGACAACCGCCAGGGTTTTGCTTCCTTTGAGTTTCTTGAATCGATGGATCGCATCATCTGGCAAGCGACCACCGTATACGGGTGCACCTATGAGTACGATTTCATCTGAAAAGGGTGGGATCGCCCCCTGAGTTCCTTCCGGAAGAGTCAAATCGATGTTCTCGACATCTTCAGCCCCGATGCCTTTGGCAATACTCCCCAGGATCTTCTTTGTGGTGCCAGTAGGGGAGAAGTAGATGATTCTCACCCGGTTTACCTCCATTGATACCTCCTCATGCTGGTCGGTTCGGGTTGTCCTTATCAGGACTCGGAGTCACCTGGTTTCCTTCCAACCAGCGCCTGCCAGGAGGGTAGCTGGAACACACTGTCGGAGGCTTCCTTCTCCATTTGCTCGAAGAGGGGCCGCGGGACTGTGAGTGTCAGGATGTCTTCCCGAAAACGCTTGCGCATAGCCTCTCGGCCGTTCACGTCCATCATCCCGAGCACTGCCCTGGGCGCTTTGGACTCTCCCTCGGCGTAGGCGAAGGCTCCGAGGCTGGTACAATCTGGTCCCTGGGGAACGCGCACCGGGTCCGTGCCCCCCATGACGGACCCCGCCAGCGTAACCAGTCCCGCGAGTTCAACCGGGTTCACTGGAAAGATGACAGAACGGATGTTCTCGTCTGGGTTTGCGAGACTCAGGGGCTTGAACCATACGTACTCGAATGGGATGTCGTAGCGCGGAAGCTCCTCACAAATCCATTCTCTCGCGAGCTCGGCGTTGTGGTGCCTGCGTTCACCGTCTTCGTACAAGGACCGCCAGCTCTTTGAAGCGGCCTGTATGTGGGCCCGGTAAGCTTCTTGATCCCTTGCGGATCGGAGCCCTTTGCTGAAGACGGCGGCGTATCGATCGAGCTGCTCCTCGGATTCATCGAAGTCGACGCCTAACCCGAGGGCGGCGCGACCTCCATTACACGTGACACTCTCTCGGCTGCCTCCAGCCACTCTTCCGCGGCGGGATGCCTCGGCGAAGAGGTAAAGGATGCACCCGAACCTGCCCTTCTTGAACTGAAGGGCGTCATCCGGAATCGAATCGCTCCAGACCAGGGCTACAGGGGCGAACTCTGGCTGCAGATAACGGACAATCTCGCTTTCCATGATCAAGCCTTTCGGCCTTGGATCCATTCATCCAATGTCGTGGTCGGAGCCCCGAGTAGTAGGTTTGCTTCGGTGGGGTCACCGTGTTCTTTCGTCCTGTCGAAGTAGCTGATCAGTCTGGCCACCGACCCCAGAGACCTGTTTCGCGTCAGTCCCGCTACCAACCTGGCCTGCCATGGCTTCATGTGGGTGAGCTTGACCTCGGGATGGCAGGCTTCATGAAATGCGCGAAGGGCCTCCGTGAGAGTGAAGCTTTCCGGTCCGTGGATGAACAGTCGTCGTCCCAGGGTACGGTCGTCTTCATACGACTCGGCTACCATCCTGCCGAAATCGGTAGCAGCAAAGAAGTGAAGGCCCGGCGGGTTCTTTCCCATGATCACCACGGCTCGATCCGGCTTGATGAAGTTGGGAAGGACTTCCATGACCCAGGTGGGGCAGAAAACGGTGTGCGGAATCCCGCATCCCTGGAGAAGGTCCTCAGCCCGCATCTTCACATCTATGACCTCGAACCAACGGTTCTCCTTCCGCACTGAGGTCCCGGAGATGTAGGAGATCCGAATGAGGTCCTCCGCGTCTCCGGCTTCGGCCAGGTCGACCACGTGGCCAACGGCAATCAACTCCGAGTCCGTGGGAAGACTGACATGGACGGCCTCACACCCTGCCAGGACCTTCCCGAGGTCTATTCGGCTGGTGGAGTCACCCTCGACGACCTCCACATCCTCCCCAAAAAGGCTCTGGGCCTTTTGGGCACACCTGGCCAGGATTCGGACCCTATGGCCGCGGTCGAGGAGGCATTGAGCCACAGGCTGTCCGAGGGTTCCAGTGGCTCCCAGGATCAACACTCGCATACTCAAGAGTCGCTCTTTTCAGCTCCGAAAGTCGGTTCCCATGCGGTTGGTTCGACAATCACGACGAAGACTGCGCCTCCGGGTCGAAGGTGTCTCCGGCCCCGTTGCCGAAGGTCGCCTCCACCCCCCATCCTGCCTCGTTCAACTCCGCATTCCAGGGAAGTAGTCGGACAGGGATCGAGATCCTATGGTTGGCGCCACCGCGTCCGCGGTCATGGCCTCGGTGAAGAAAGCCAGAAGCTCTCCCTGATGCCGGTTGACGAGTCGCGTCAGGGAGACGACACTCCGCATCACCCAGGTGGGTACCGAGTTGATCCGTTCCCGTCGCTGGATGGACTTGAAGGCAAGTTGCGCGATCTCCCGGTGCGTAAGAATCTCCGGCCCGCCCACGTCGATTTCCGGAACGTCCTGATCAACGGCGCCCACGCAGAGTTCGGCCAGGTCGGCGCCGTGGATGGGGTTGATTCGATTATCCCCTCTTCCGATCAGGTACACTCGACCCCTCTGGGCCATCTTCAGGTACTCGCCCATGTCGGAGAAGAATCCGTTGGGGCGCACGACAGTGTACTCCAACCCCGAGGCCTTGAGGACGGTCACGAAGTCCTCATGAGCTTTGACGATGTCCAGATGAAGGAGGCTGGGTCCCCGAAAGACCGATGTATAGATGAACTTCTTCACCCCGGCCTTCTGTGCCACTTCCAGAAGGTTCCGGTTGCCCTGGTAGTCCACGTCTTTGAAGGTGAGTTTGTCCTTCTGCTTTGTGATCCCCACGGATGAGAAGACGACATCGATCCCATCACACACTCCTCCCAGAGTATCGGGGCGGGTGATCTCGGCTTGGACGACCTCATCCAGCGAATCCCTGATGGGATCGAGCTTCTTTGGAGACCGGGCCAGGGCCCGGACGTGGTATCCTCGGTTCTTGAACTCCCGGGCCACAAAGCCACCCAGATACCCGGTGGCGCCAGCGACAAGGACGTTTCTTGGTCTCGTGTTCATTCTCTCATCCTCCATCCGCCGCATGCCCGGCGCCCCATGCTTCTCCTACCCTGGGGTTCTGCGCCCAGAAGAGCCGCCGGGCCGGCTCAGGCACTCCGTTCAGCGGACACGCAAAGTTCATGCATTTGGAGCAGAGAAACCTCTTCAGGGACACGGCGAAAGCGGTGGCGAGGAGGAGGTAGAGGACAAGGAGGAACCACAGGCCGCCCACCACCATGAAGCCGAGGGGGTATCCGAAGACGGCGGCGAGACCGGCAAAGAACACCAGGTTCTCAGCAGTAGACATGGGGCCGGGTCGATATTTCCATAGCTTTGGAGACCCGTAGTTGGCCCAACATCGCAAGGTCGAGCCCTCCTCGGCGTAGTGGGGGCAGTGTGAGCACATCACGCGAATCTCAATGAACCCGAAGAACGCGATGAAAACTCCGATCCAGATGAGGAGGGGCACCATACCGACCGCCAGGATGCCGGCTCCGCCAACCAGGAAGACCGGAAAAGAGATCAGGTAGAAATGAATGAGGTCTCCGTGACCGAAATGACACTGAACGGATTCAGCCGCCCTGCAACCTTCACAGCCGGAGGCTTCACACGTCGCGATGGGGACCGATGAATCTGGGAACTGCATGGCCTTTTCTCCCTCGATGTGTTGTTCTCAGACCGAAACCTGCGACTCCCCTCCCGACACCCATACCGAGTGATCCAGGAGTCCGTGGACACGAAGGAGAGAAGCCAGTCGGACCCCCAGTTCGCTGGGCTCGGTCGTTTCGTCCGGCCCGTCCCGGTGGAGTTGGATGAGAAGGTCACCCTGGATCCTGGAGTGGCGAAAAACCTCCACGGAGGCCCGACCGCCAGGAGGGGCCGCTACTCTCCGCACCAGCTCCACGAGGTGGTCCAGGTCGTCCCCGGCCATGCGCAGATGAAGCGTCTCCAGGATGCTCATGACTTTCTCGCCCCATAGAGCGCCTTGTACATCAATCCTTCCCGGAGCCACCGTGGGAGCCTCGACAGGTTCCTCATCTTCCTGGCCCCGGGTCCGACCAGGTATTGGGCCTTTGGTTTTTGGGAAGTCATCGCCTCTACCACGACCGTGGCCACCTCCTCCGGCGTGATTCCCGGCAGATCTTTCACCTCCCGGTTGAAGAACTCGAAGAGGGGTGAATACAGCTCCAGGACGGCCGGGTCTGCGGCCCGCGCCAGCCTTTCTCTTTCCTCCAGAATCTTGCCCAGGACCGCTGTGTCCACCTTACCAACCACCAGGTTGGAGACTGAGACACCAAAGGGGAGGAGCTCGAGTCGGAGCGAGTCGCTGATGGCCTGGACAGCGAACTTCGATGCGGCGTAGACGCTCTTGTCGGGGATGGCCAGGAGACCATGGCCGGAGCTGACATTGATCAACCGACCTTGGGCCTTTCGGAGCAGGGGGATGAAGGAACGGGTGACGGCCAAGAGGCCCACCACGTTCACCTCGAAGAGCTTCCGTATCTCCGACACAGGAATGAGCTCCAGAGGCCCGTTCAGGGACAACCCGGCGTTGTTCACCAAGCCGAACAGCTTGCCTTGGGTCTCCTCGCCAACCCTGGCCACTGCATCGGTGACAGCGTCGCTGTCGGTGACGTCTAGCTGCAGAGGCGTAAGCGAGTCGGACGCTTCTTCCCTCAGAGCCCGACCGTCTTCTTCCTTGCGCACGCCGGCGAAGACCCGGTAGCCCTCGGCATGGAGCCCCAGAGCTGTGGCCCGCCCAATGCCGGTGGAGGCCCCTGTGATCAAAACAGCCTTTTCTTGCTTTGTCATGACGTGTTCCTTGCCATTGAGCGGCTGGATTCAGGTCACTTCAGGAGATCACCAAACCAGCGGTAGAAGTCTGTAACGCACCCTCTCCCGGTATCCCGCATATCCTGGCAGCGTCTTCACCAGGCTACTCTCTTCAATGAGGATCCTGGCGATCACCGGTGAGAACAAGACGGGAACAGTCAGTAACCCGAGGTAGCTCTCGAGCCAGAGGGGTAGCCCGAAGAGAAAGAACAGGTGGCCGAGATACATGGGGTGGCGGATGAGGGAATAGATGCCCGTGTCAATGAGCGCCTGGCCTCGTTCCCCTTGATCTCCGACCACGGGTGTAGCGTAGGAATTCTGCCATACTGATGTGAGCATGATCCCATACCCAACGAGGCAAAAGAAGGCCCCGAGCACCCCCATCACCCAGGACGGTTTCGGGAGAAGCTGCCATCGATGGACGTCGTTGGGGATCAGGATGAACCAGGCAATGTGAAAGAGGGCCAGGAACAAGGTTGCCACCTTGTCAGCCCGGGGTTGGTTCTTCGTGGCCCCTCGCTTCACCCGAGCTTCCAGCGAGGCCGGTGCCAGCTTGGCGAGAGCCACCGTCGAAGCCAAGGATATGATCCCGAACGCCACCAGGAACTGAACCGCTCGGGGCCATTGCCAGGTGCCAATGGGGAGAAAGAGGATTGCTCCGAAGAAAACCACCTGCATCACGACCCGCAGGATTCCACGGATGATCAACATGATCTAGGCTCCGATTCCAATTGGGCGGGCATCGTCTGTTTGAGACGGCGGGAACGCGTCCGCCAAGGACCGGATTGAAGCTTCTATGCTCTCCTCCGACTCCCAGGGGAAGTTGGTTCCGAACCGGATCTGGTCCGGGTCAACGAGGGTCCGAAGGGCCGCGTAACTTACGCGGTTCCCCCCCCC
>CBDUAX010000030.1:0-16542 GCA_965365235.1 uncultured bacterium | reverse complement strand
ATGGTCCAATGTGGCCGCAAGCTCGCCCAGGGTCCGCTCCAGCTCTTTCCCGTAGCCGTCGATATTCACCAGTGGAGACCTCAGGTCGTGAGAGGCCACGTAGACGACCTGCTCCAGCTCTTCCCTGGTGATTCCCATGGCCAGGCCCTTACGGACGCTGGCATGAACGGCTCCCTCCTGCTGGGCACCGATGGCCACGGCCAGCTTCACCAGACGAGCCGTCTTTTCGTCCAGGGGGCCTTTTTTCCCAGCACCTCCGATGGTTTCCCACGCCTCACCCAACTCCGGGAAGGCCCCAATGAACTCATGGTGGGTTTTGGGGGGTTTGGGCAAATCACTCATGTCGGATCCTCCGGGTTGGATGGTCCCAGGAAGGCGTCTCAGCTTCAACCGTTCTCGGGAGGCCGGTGAGGCGGCCCCTCCGAGCCGAACACCAACACCACACTATTCTCACCGAGATTCAGCGGCTCCGAAAGGGCTGGCTCGTATGCCGCTGTGATCAGTCCGGCCACACCTGCGGCTCCCGAGGGTTGGGTCCCGACCGGTGGGTTCCCATCCATCCCCTGCGACAGATAGGCGACGGTTTCCTCGGCACCAGCGTCCGGGAGGGTCAGGAAGGCGTCGGCGCCCCCCCTTAGGATTGGCCAGGCCAGGGTAGAGGGGACCCGACACGTCAGGCAGCTCATGGAGGAATCGAGACTGCCCAGTGAGGGGTGTGGCTCGTCCCTCAGGGCAGTCTCCATAAGGCAATCGGCCTCGGAAGGCTCCACCACTACCAACTTCGGCCGGGTGGGTCCGAATCGTTCCCACAGAAACCCGGCCACGGCTCCGGCCAGGCCACCCACTCCCCCTTGAACGAAGACATGGGTGGGTGGGCGGCCCCCAGGGAGTTGAGTCAGCGCTTCCCGGACCATGACGGTATAGCCTTGCATGACGAAGCGCGGGATCTCCTCATAGCCCGGATAGGCAGTATCGGAAACCACCCACCATCCGTTCGCCTGGGAATCCGCCTGAGCCAGAGCCAGAGCGTCTTCGTAACCGCCGTCGACGGGGACCACCTCGGCCCCCAGCTCCTGGATGGCTGCCACGCGAGGAGGTGCGGTGTGTCGGGGCATATAGACCACCGCCCTGCAACCAAAGAGTTTGGCGGCCCAGGCAACCGAAAGCCCATGGTTTCCCAGAGTGGCACAGCTGATGGTGATGCCCCGGGTGGCTCCTCTGTGCTCTCCCGACCAGGAGTCTGAAATTCTCCATCGACCAGGGCCCCCCGACTCGTGGGCCCGGGCCAGGATCCGAGACACACCATACGCTCCCCCCAGAGCCTTGAAGCTTCCCAACCCCAACCGCTGCCCTTCGTCCTTGTACCAGACCGATCCCAGATCCAGCCTCTTGGCGAGGCCACGGAGCTGGAGGAGGGGGGTGACTGCGTATGCGCTCCAGGATGAGATCTCCTGGTATGCGGCTTCATTCGCCTCCGCATTCAGGATTGCCCGTTGGTCGGGGCCGTAGGGGCGGGACCCGGTCGCCCAGGAATTCAGGAGCAGTCGGACTGGGAGGATCTGAGGAACCATCCCCACACCATAGAGGGCAGCCCCGGCGGCCTCAAGGTCTTGCGGTTGGGACCCTACGAGGCACCTCGATGGAGGGTATAAAGGCGGAGATACTCTACCTCAAGGTCGTCCTGGTACACGGCCAGGACGAAGTCCTCACCGATGTCCAGGATCCGGTTCCTCCGGGGCAGCGCCAGGCGGGTCAGTGGGACACCCTCTCGGTTGAAGAGGGTCCAGCTTCGGAGGCCGTCATCGGGTCGAAGGTAATCTTCCACCCAGAGAAGGCCTTCGGTGTCCACTCTGAAACTCTGGTAGGCCGGCATGGTTTCGGGGGTGGGCATCTCTCGGAGAGAGGACCGGACCCCCGGCGCGTTCGAGGGATCCTCCAGCTCTTCCAACCGGCTCTGAATCAGGCGTTCGACATCCTGGGAAGTTACGGGGGCCAGCGGCTCGAGAATCCGAATGATCACCTGTAGTCGACCCGCCTGATCAAAACCGGAGATCTCATACGTGTCGGCACTCCCGAGGTAGAACCGGTCCTGACTGGCAAAGCCCGAGGGGTGCCTTCCATAAGGGATGAGGGATGCCGAGATGAAAAACTCACCTCCCCCACCCTGGGTCCGCATGAAATACTCGGACCCGGGAACCGTTCCAAAATCGGCATCGACGGCGCCATCCACGGTGGCGGACCGGTACGGGGTGTCGGGGCGATTCAAGCCGTCGCTAGGGGTGTCACCTCCCGGACCAAAGCTCAATCCGCCCCCAAAGACGATGGAACCATTCCCGAACATTCCGTTGGTCACCCAAACCGTCCCTGCCTCATCGTCCACGGTGCTCTGCCGAACGAATCCGTGATCCGGATGAAAGAGAGAGATGCGCCTCAGGCTCCCGTCCATGACCACCAGCGTGTCCCCATCCAGGGCACCCATCAGCCGAAGGGACTCGAACTCACCGGGGCCTTCACCTTCCCTCCCGAAGGTGCCCAGGGCTCTCCCGTCGGAGCCGAAGCTCCGGAGTTGGAAGCTTCCGTTGTCCGAAATCACGATTCGACCGTCGGCAAGACGTGTCCCCCCTGAGACCTCGTAGAGCTGATAAAGGGTATCCCCGTCGAAGGTCCCGATGGTGAGGGACGGGTTCTGGTCCAGCGACCACCCGCCCATCCCCAGCTCCGGGAAACCAGTGCTCTCCACGATGGAAACTCCGACAGAGTCCCTGAATTGGGTTTCGAAGCTGGACTGGGGTTCGGACACGCACCCGATGACCGTGAGGAGCAGGAATAGCGACCCCAATAAGAGGGATCGAGGGCGTGGGTTGATTCGCTCCAGCCAGATGTTCATCCAGTTTTCCTTGGAAAGGCGTGTCCGGGCCGAGGAAATCCGACCCTGTTTAGATTGGCCACCCGGTAAACCGGGTTGCCTTCCGGGCGTACCCGGGATCATCATACCGATCAGGCCCCTAGATTCTTCGGACGATAGCCATGCGAGCGAAGGAAAACAGATCCAGGGTTGGCGCCGTACTCCTCCTCCTGGCCGGGCTCGGGACCCTTTCCGCTCCCGACCTTCAGGGGCAAGGCCTCGAGCCGCCGGTGCACGCCATCCTCTTTTATTCCCCTACATGTCCGCACTGCCACACTCTGATCAATAATCACCTGGTTCCGTTGCAGGAGGAGTATGGTAGCCGCCTGGTGATCCTCGCATTCGACGTCACTCAATCCTGGGCCAGCGAGATCTACTGGGAAGCTCTCCGTCAGTATCAGGTCCCTCAGGAAGATTGGGTGGTACCTGTAATGGTCCTTAGAGAGGAGGTCCTGGTAGGAGGGGATGCCATTCCCATCGGTCTGGTGGAGGCGCTGGAAAGTGGCGAGCCCATCGATCTCCCGAACCTCCCCCCGCTTCTGACACTCCTGGACGAACAGGGCATGTTGGATCCCCGATACCCGGAACGAAGGATTGTACGGCAGGGTCCTCCGGAAGGAGGTAACCCCGATGCGCAGCAAGACTCCGTCGCTGGCGCCCCAGATCCCTCGGTCCAGGCAGACTCCACGCCAGTGCCGGAGGAAGTTCCCGATTCTTCGAGAAGCGAGGATCCGGCTCCTGAAACGGATGAGCGTGGGCCCGAGGGTGCTGCCGCGGTTGTGGCCGACCCCAACCCAGTCGCTGGAGAGAGAACGGACCCGGACTCCCTCGAGGAGGAAGGAGCGCGGGCCGTTCCGGACCCGGGAACGCCCGTGGACGAGGAAGTGGGAGCCACTCCAGACCAGGGGGCCCCCGCCCGGGAGTTGGAGGATCCATCTGAAACCGGCGTCCCCCCCACGGTTGAGGGTGCTGCCGCGGTGGGGCCAGCCTTGGATCTGTCGGGGGCCGCGGAGGAGATGGAATCCATGACCATGTTGGATCGATTCAACCAGGACCGGACTGGAAACGCTCTCTCGGTCTTGGTTCTGTTGGTCATGCTGGTCAGCCTCGTCCTGAAGATCTACCCACCCCGTACTCGAGGAGACCCTTGGCCGCCATGGGTCATCCCTCTGCTGGTGGTTTTGGGCATCGGTGTCGCAGCCTACCTCAGCTATATCGAGGTGACTCATGCAGAGGCGGCCTGTGGCCCAGTAGGTGATTGCAACACCGTCAATCAGAGTGAATACGCCACCCTGTTCGGGTTCCTCCCGGTGGGGGTCCTGGGCCTCCTGGGTTACGGGTCCATTCTGTTCTTCTGGGCTGTGGGGCGTTTGAGTTCCGAGCGCTGGAATTCCCAGGCCCACCTGGCCCTCTGGGGCGCTGCGGTCTTCGGTACGCTCTTTTCTGTCTACCTGACCTTTTTGGAGCCATTCGTCATCGGGGCCACCTGCGCCTGGTGCCTCAGCTCCGCCCTGATCATGACGCTCCTTCTCTGGGCTTCGGCTCCCCTCGCCGCTCGAGGTTGGCCGGATCCGTCACCTCATTGAAGCACGAAACAACCGGGAGTCCGCCTGATGGCCATCCCTTCTGAGCCCCGTCCGACACCCCGATCCCACTATCTCCCCAGGACCCGGGAGGGTTGGATCGGCGTGGTGGTCTTTCTTGTCCTGTTGGCTTTGGTGGAGCCTCCCATCGTGCACGGCCTGGCCAACCGGGTCGATCCCTGGATCCTGGGTGTGCCCTTCCTCTACGCTTATCTCCTGGCCGTGTACACCGCTCTGATCGGCGTTCTGATCTGGGCATTGAGGAAGGGGATCTGACGTGGAGGCCTGGGTCGTCGCTACCTCTCTCATATTCCTTTACCTCCTCACCACCGTCGTCCTGGGGATCGTTGCCAACCGGCGGCTCACCGTGGACATGGAGGACTTTCTCCTTTACGGCCGCAAAGCCGGTTTTGTCGTTCTCTACCTCACGGTGGTAGCCACCTACCATTCGGCCTTCGCCTTCCTGGGATCGGGCGGCTACTTCTACACCCACGGCATCGGCTTTTGGGACGCCGGGACCTGGACCATCCTGGTTGGCGCCATCACGTACGTCCTGGGAAGCCGGATCTGGGCGTTGGGAAAGAAGTTTCAGTACATCACCCCTGCGGACATGCTGGCTGATTTCTACGAATCCGAAGGGGTCCGGATCGCCACCGCTCTGGTTTCAGTAGTCTTCACCATCCTTTACATCCAGGTGCAGGCCGTCGGACTCGGCTACATCATTTCGGTGGCTTCCGGTGGCCGGATTTCCTTTGAGATCGGAACGCTGGTCCTTCTGGTCGTGGCGGCTGGATACCTGGTTGCCGGAGGGCTACGCGCGGTCTACTGGACCGACGTGGTGCAGGGTGTGTGGATGTACCTGGCCGTCTGGATTGGAGCGCTCGTCCTGGCCTTCAAACTGTTTGGCGGGCCCTTCGAGCTCTGGGAGGCGGTGGCCACCCAACGTCCGGACCTTCTCACCCTTCCGGGCCCGGAAGGGTTCTTTACTCCTGGCATCTGGTTGGGAATGGGGATCGCCCTTTCGTTCGGGATCATCTTTCAGCCTCACATGATGATCCGGTACTACACGGCTGTGGACGGGAAGACCATCAAGTGGCTCGGGGCCACTACACCCATCTACCTGATGACCCTGTACATTCCTGCCGCCCTGGTGGGCATGGGAGGCGCGCTGGTTCTTCCCGATCTCGCGAGCCCCGACACCGTGTTTCCCGAGCTTCTGTTTCAGTTTGCTCCCGCTTGGCTTACGGGATTGATTCTGGCTGGGGCCACAGCGGCCGCCATGTCGACTTTGGACTCCATTCTCCATTCCAACATGACGGTCCTCACTCGGGACGTTTATCAGCGCTACATCGCTCCCGCTGCCTCCCAACGCCATTACGTCTGGGTCGGCCGGGTTCTTGTGGTTGTTCTTCTGGCTATCGGGTACGTCCTGTCCGTGAACACCTTCGGGTTCCTCGTAACGCTGGTGGCTATCTCCGGCTCCGGCGCCCTCCAACTGATGCCGGCGGTTTTGGGCGTCTGCTTCCCCGGAAAACACCTGTATACGAAAAATGGGGTTCTCTGGGGCATGGGTGTGGGTCTGGGAGTGCTCTATCTGACCCTGGTGGTGACGCCGCATCCTCTTGGGATGCATGGTGCGGTTTGGTCCATCGTGGCCAATTTTCTGGTGACCATCCTGGTTTCACGAAACACCACGCCACCCTCCGAAGAGACGGTCTCCCGGATCCACGGGGAGATCGAAGCGTTTGTCTACGGCTCGAAAGGCTGAGGTCCCATGGCCGACCCGGTACGATTTTCCATCTTCCTGGATGAACCCTCGGGGGCTACGGGAGAATTCGGGCCGGGTGCCGAGGAGATCCGGGTCCGGGCAGGAGATCGGGTCTCCGGTACGGTCCAGGTTCGGGTTCGGACGGATGTGGAATTCGAGGGATTCAAGGTGGGGCTTCTCTGGCACACCGAGGGGAAGGGGAATCGGACCACTGCAAGCGGGGCCTCGACGTTGCTGGTCCGTGGCGGGCACTGGCGAGCAGGAGAGCAGTTGTCGTTCCCCTTCTCGCTGGACGCACCCCTGGGCCCCATGTCCTACCAGGGGAAACTGCTGAGGGTGGTGTGGGAGTTGGAGGCGAGGCTTGATCGCTCGATGCTCGAGTCGGACATCGTTTCTTCCCAACCGGTTGTCCTGGAACCAAACCCTTCCTTGGCCGAGGCGGACCTTGGCCCCGTCCCTCAGCAGAAGGCGAAACTCGAGGCTGCGAAGCGTGGCCTGGGAGGACTCTGGGTCAGTTCCGCCATTGTTTTTCTGTTGGGCGGGGTGGTCTATGGCGCTGCCCACAGCTGGGAGTTGGCGGTCTCTGAGAGACTCCTCCTCTTCTTCCTCCTGGCCGGCGGTTTTGTCCTCATGTTGAAGGGAATCTGGCGGCGTCTCGGGCGCGGCAAGCTCGGAGAGCCCACGATTCGACTCAGTGCTTCGGAGCTCAAGAGGGGAGAGGAGGTCCTGTTCAACCTCGCCCTCAGGCCGGGACAAAGGACGGAGCTGAGATCATTGGAGGTGACGCTTGAATGTGAGGAAAGGGTCGTTCATGGGCATGGTCAGTACCAATCCCACCGCAGGAAGGTGGTATTCGAACAAAAACTCTCCCTGGCCAAGGGTGTTTTGATCGAGCCCAGACGTGGTTTCCGTCGAAAGGGAAGACTAACGATCCCAGAGGATGGCCCCCCCTCCTTCGGCGCCCCCCATAACCAGGTGGTATGGTGGCTCCGATTTCGGGGAGACATCGTGGGGTGGCCTGACTGGAAAGAACCCTTCCTTCTGACCGTTCGCCCCTAGCCCGCTGCAAAAAAAGGGGCGTGGCCGCCCCCTTTTCCTTGGTCCACAATGGGCCGTCCCCCCTCCCTCATCCCGGTGGCATGGTAAAGATCTGGGCGTACAGATCGATCCCGTACCAGAGATTCCAGACCCGAAGGTTCTCGTCCGGCGCATGCTGGAGGTCATCATGGTTGGCTATGGGGACCATGAGGATCGGCTTGTTCAACATGTCGGTAAAAAGATAGAGGGGGAGGGATCCGCCGGAGCCCGGGTTCAGCACGACCTCCTGATTGCCGGCAGCTCGCCGGGCCGCTTCAACCACTTCCTGAAGGATGGGAAGATCCATGGACGAACGGGCCGCTGGGTACCCTCCTGTGCCTCCGGTGACTTTGGCCACCTTCGGATGGTTCAGACGGGTCGCCAGGTCGGGGTCCTCCCGAACGATGTGGTACCCCTGCTTCCGGATGTGCTCCTCGACCAAACCAAACATGTGTTCGGGATCGTTCCCCTTTACCAACCGGATGCCGATGGCTGCCGTTGCCGTGGAGGGAATGACGTTTCTGGCCAGGGGACCCGTGTTTCCACTCGTGAGGCCTCGTACGGTCAGAGACGGCAACAGGAGCCGTTCCGCCAGGGTCTGTCCTTCCCCCTCAGTCCATGCCAGGCCCAACTCTGCCTTCAACTCCTCGTCGTAGCTGGGAAGCTTCTCCAGAGCCTTCCGCTCCACCTCCCCGAGGGGTTCCACCGTGTCGTAGAATCCGTCCACCAATACAGTGCCGTCCTCTGCTTTCATGGAGGCCAGCAGGTGAGCCATCATCTGCCCCGGCACCGGGACCCAGTTTCCGTAGTGTCCGGAATGGAGTGGGCGGATGGGGCCGTAAAGGGTAATCTCCATCCCCGTAACCCCTCTCACTCCGAAGCTCAGCTTGGGTAATCCGCTCTGGTGGACCGGGCCGTCGAAGAGTAGCCATACGTCGACATCGGCGATGAGGTCACCGTACTCGACGAGGTACCGCCCCAGGTTGGTGGAGCCGGCCTCCTCCTCTCCTTCGAAGAAGAAGATCAGGTTCGATGTGGGTGTCAGATCGCTGTCTTGAAAGGCCTCCAAAACAGGAAGCATGGCTCCAATGGGCGCTTTGTCGTCGCCGGAAGAGCGAGAATAGATCCGCCATTCCGGATCCACCCTTCCACCTTCCGGGGGAAACGCAATGGGCGCCCCGCCCCCCTCCATGGAGCGGGTGTAGAGAACCGGTTCCCAAGGTTCGTGGGTCCAGTTCGTGGGGTCGGCCGGTTGGCCATCGTAGTGGACGTACAACCCCAGGGTTCGGGTAGCTCCGGGTACCCTGATCTCTCCGTAGACGATTGGGTTGGCATCCGGGAGGGTGAGGAGCCTGGCATCTACCCCCCGCTCGGCCAACTCCCCGCGGATGTACTCCGCGTTCCTCCATATCCCTACTGAATCCGAGGCAACGTTCGGAATGGAAAGGAGTTCCGCGTACTCCGTGAGGATCCGGGCCCCGTTCGCCTCTCGGAAGGCCCGGGCGACTTCGGCCCCTCGGTCCTGGGCCCGAAGGGTCTGGGAACTGAGGGTCACCAGGAGGAAGGGGACGGCAAGAAGGCTCGAGAGGGAACGGAACGACATGGGTGTCTCCGGAGTGGGCCTCGATGGATGGAATAGCCGGTCTGCAAAAAGCTCCGCGTGGGCTTTCAAGGAGTGGATCCAGGATGCCCCCGGATGCGGGTGCTGGCAAGACGTGCCAGACCTCAGGGAAGCCAAACCTCGGTGCCCTCTGCGAAGGTCGCCCAGGCGAACCAGAAGGAGACAAATGCGCCGGGAACCTGGACCAGTTGCTCTCCTGCCATAGGCCCAGCTACGGCCTGGCCTGCCAGGTTCCACTCGCTCCCTGTCTCTATGTCCCTGAATCTGCCTTCCAGAACCTGGAAGGTCAGGGGGCCCTGGCTGGAACCCGGAATAAACGCCACTGCCGCTTCAGAGTCCCGTTCCCAAAAGACCACCAGCGGCACCTCATCGACCTCGCTGTGGACTACGCGACGGGGCGCCTCGGAATCCAGGGCCAGAAATGGAAAAGCGATCCCTCCTCCCCCCTCGGCTCGGATTCCCAATACCCGTTCTTTTGGTGGCCTCCTGGGATCAAAGGCCTCATGAGGATAGAGGGTTTGGGGATTGTTCACCCCCTCGTACCCTCCGTATGGATACCGCCTGTAGTCCCGGGCGTATCCCGTTTGGGGCGAGACGACAAGGGTGCTCGGGTGCAGCCGACGCCAAGCATCCCAGCGCATCTCGGTGGCAGGGAAGAACTCAAGAGGCTCTCCGCTCTGGGGACCGCATTGGGCCCCGGCCATCATCTGAGGCCAGAACGAAGGGTCGTCCTCTCCGGTGCTCCGGTCATACATGACCAGGTTGTTGCTGAAAAGGAGTCCAGACACGCCAAACTCCACTCCACGCACCGAAGAACGGTCGAAAACCATACTGGACCCCGTGAGCGGGCAATAGGTTACTGCCAACGGGGTCGACAACGAGTTCAGGTTCACGATCTCGTGCCACCACAGGATGTTGTGGGGGATCGCCAGGTACTCACCGGCCACCTCCAACCCGATGATCCGCTGGTTTTCCAGAATGTAGTCCGCAGCAGGATCTTCGGCGGCCACCATTTCCGGATCCGAGAGGGCAGGAATGCCGTCCCGGGGCACCCCGGTGTCATGAAGACGGTCTCCGGCTATGAGGCAGGCTGCACCTCGATCCAAGGACCCGGTCGGCGAAAAGAGCCCCTCATCCTCAGAGCATCCGGCGGCAAGGATGACCAGGACCACGAGACCCAGCATGGGGATCCCGCATTTCTGGACAGCCCAGGGGGTGGGAGCGTTCATGCACGACATCGGTTTGGGTCGTGAAGAGAGTCTACTCTTCCCACGAATCCTATGGGACCGAGCTTTGTTCCCTTCTTCGGCAAGTCGACTTTCACCGGGAAAGGAAGGGGGGGGCGGTCGGAGCTGGCTGGCCGTTTGGAACTCCACCAGGGGTTTGGGGCTTTTGAGTCTCATGAATCCTCTCCGCCTCTTTAACTGGTCTGGGCACCGGCTTGGCGCCCCCCGGCCCCCGTCGATGGTGCTGGGGTTCGTGTTGGTCCTGGCCTGTGCCGAGGATCCGATGAGTCAGGGCCTTGCCGACGAAAACATCGCCGAAGACTCCAACGGCTGCCAACTGGACCCGGAATTCTTTTTCAGTACGGGAGTGGTAAGGGACGGGATCCCTGCCTTGTCCCAACCCGCCTTCCTTCCTGGGGACCATGAAGGCCTGGGGACATTTCTAGAACCGTCGGACCGGGTGGTGGGATTTGTCGTGAACGGCTCGGCCTTTGCGGTCCCCCACAACATCCTGTGGTACCATGAGATCGCCAATTTGAGCCTCCCTACCCCAGAGGGTCAGGTCGACCTGGCCGTCACCTACTGTCCCCTGACCGGGAGCGCGTTGGTGTTCGACCGTGCAGCGGTAGGCGGAGCGGAATTCGGGGTGTCTGGCCTGGTCTTCAAGAGCAACCTCATCATGTACGATCGGCGGACCGAGGTCTCACTTTGGCCACAGATGTTCGCGGAGGCCCGCTGTGGGCCGGAAGCGGGGGAGAAACTCTCTGGATATCCCTTTTGGGAGATGACCTGGGAAGGTTGGAAGACCCTTTTCCCGGGGACTCAGGTCCTGGGAGAGATCGGCCTCTCCGGGCCGTACCATCGGTACCCATACGGGCAGTACGAGGAAGAAGCCCGGTTCGGCTTCCCCATGCCCCCTGCCGATTCCAGAAGACACCCAAAGGAACGTGTCCTGGGAATCAAGCCTCCAACGGGAACCACCAAGGCATTTCCCTTTGGCTCTCTTGCCTCTCTGGGCCGGTGGGCGGCGGTGCCCTTCGTAATGGGGCCCCAGCGGACACAGGCCGTGGTATTCTGGGACTCGGAACGAGAGGCAGCCATGGCGTACCTCCCTCGAGCCCGGGGTCAAACCCTGACCTTCGAGGCGGATGCCTCCGGGATCCGGGACATGGAAACTGGAACCCTCTGGTCGGTTGATGGCCGAGCAACCTCTGGAGTGCTGGCTGGGGTTCGTCTCGAGTCTGTGGATCAGGCTTTTGTGGCATTTTGGGGTGCTTGGCAGGCCTTTTTTCCCCTCACCGATCTGTGGGGCCCCGGAAAGCCGCTCCCTCCCAGCCTCCCCTGAGCCGGGATCTCCGGCGCTCTCTCCTTCGGGCTCTTTCTTGACCCGGGAGCTCCCCGCCCCGTACAGGAGGTCTTGCTCCTGGGCTGGCCTCTCGACACCCTTTCCCCTTCGGCTGGTAACTTCGACCATCCAAATCCAGGCCAAACAGGGAGACCCTATGTCCAGGCCGGTCAATCTGAGGAGTGACACGGTTTCCAAGCCCACCGAGGCCATGAGAAGAGCCATGGCCTCGGCGGAAGTGGGGGACGACTACTATCGGGAGGACCCAACGGTATTGGCATTGGAGGAGAAGGCCGCCGACCTCTTTGGAAAAGAGGCTGCCATGTTGGTCTTCAGCGCCACCATGTCCAACCTGGTGTCGGTCCTCTCCCAGGCACGAAGTGGCGAGTCCATCCTTTTGGAGAGATCCTCCCACATCTTCAACAACGAGGGAGGATTTGTCTCTGCTTTCGGCGGACTGGTCCCACGGACCATCAAGGGAGAGAGGGGTCGCTTGACACCGAAACAGGTGGAGGAAGCTGTCTTTCCCTCGGCGGTACTTCACCCCCAGAACAGCCTTCTCTGTCTTGAGAATACCCACAATGCTGCAGGGGGGGGTTGCCTGTCCCTTCCCCAGACGGAGGCACTGGCCGCAACGGCAAAAAATCTGGGGCTCAAGGTCCACCTGGACGGGGCTCGCATCTTCAACGCCTCGGTATCCCTCGGTGTTCCGGTACGTGAGCTCACGGCCCCGGTGGACAGCGTAACGGTCTGCCTCACCAAAGGACTTGGATGCCCTGTGGGGGCCATAACCCTGGGTTCCGGAGATTTTATTTCCAGCGCGCGACGATGGAGGCAGGTGGCGGGGGGTGGAATGCGGCAGGCAGGGATCTTCGCTTCGGCAGGAATTCTCGCTCTGGACACCATGGTGGACCGGCTGGAAGAGGATCATGCCAACGCGAAACGCCTCGGACTTCTCATGAGCGAGAGTGGGCTGATCCTGGATCCTCCGCTGGAGGAGTTGGAGACCAATATCGTATTTGTCGAGGTTCCGCCGGAACTGATGGACGCAAGGATGTTCGTTCGCCGTCTCGGGGCGGAAGGCGTTTCGGTGAACCCCCCCAACGGCAATCGGGTCCGGTTGATAACCCACCACAACATCAGCGCTGAAGATATCGAGTTCGCCGGGAAGGTTGTGCGACAGGTGTTGAAAGAGGGGTAGGGCGCGAAGCCCTACCCCTCTCTTCCCCGAACTCCCTGTTTCCTGCCGGGTTGCGTGATGCGTCGGATCTTACGGCGTGATTTCCCCAAAACGGCCTGCACTGAAGCTGACGGCGCCGTCGAAGTAGGGGGTGCCAATGATTCCGCCCATTCCGGTCCACCCGATTCCCAACAGTCCCCAGGTTGTGGGAACGCCGGCCTCGGGACCCCAGTTGTCGTCGAATCCGGCTAGCCCGGAAAAGTCGGGAATGGTGACGTCCAGGTCGCTGCCGGCCCGGAACGACTCCGTGGTGCCAATCAGAACACTGTTCATCCTTCCAGCGGTCTGATTGAACGTAACAAAGGTGTAGCCGTCATACTCGTCCTGAACAGCTACCTGAGCCCGGAACCGGACGTACGGCATCGTGGCCGGTTGGGTGATGGTTGGGAGGTTGAGCTCCGGCCCCAGGGTGGCCGTCAGGTCCTTTGCGTCGTGATTGATCAGCGTTACGGATCGCTGGTGGTCCAGGGTCATCAGATTCGGATCGGTAGCCAGGACCGTGAGAAGGTGGAAATCGGCCGCCTCTTGCTGGGCTGCAGGGATGCCCGGGTAACTTCCCATGGGGTCTGTCGAGGGCTGGAAGTTGGTGAAGAAGAGACCAGAACTCCCGTTGGCCGTGTTGTAGGCCATGTTCAAGACGTAGGCGTCGGTCCCAAGGTTGTTGACCGTCACATCCCGCATCACCGGGGCGAATGCATTTGATCCGTTGAAATCCACGACTCCGATGTTGGCATTGTCGGCAGGGTTCAGCCCTCGCTCGATGACCATCTTGGTGAGGTCGAAGGTGAATCCAGTCCCTCCTATCGTGAGGGTCCCAACGCTGGCCAGGAGATCCACCGGACCGTCGGGCACATTCTGGAGGGTCCAGTTGAAGACACCGGTGACCCCCTGAATGCTGGTGGAAGCCCCCCCCAGGCTGATGTAGGCTTGGTCCGTGGCGCCCACACCGGCAACGCTTCCACTCACCGTTTTGGCGAAGCCGGTTCCCGCGCATTCTCCGCCACTCAGGAACCCGAGTTGTTCGGCTGTGCCGAAGAAGATCTGCATGTTCGCAGATCCGCCGTCCTCCTCGATGGTCGCAATTCCACCACGGCCCGTGGAGATATCGAACTCGTAGGTGGCCGAAGCTGCCTGTGCGAATCCACCGAAGGTCGGCAGGACCGGAGTGATGGGAACCCAGGGGCCATCCCCATCCTGGAACGCCACCCAATCGGGGATCCCCGACAACTCACAATAGTTCAGGGTCACTGTCTGCCCGCTCCCCGAGGAGGCCGTTACCTCCACTGAGAGGGATGTGGTGGCTTCGGAGAGGCCGGTGGCACTTCCTGTTATGGTCACGGGATAGGTCCCCGCCGCCAGGCTGCCCGCCGCGGTCACCGTTACGGTGGAAACGTCGCCGGAGCCAGTGGAAGGATCGAAGCTCACGGTCAGGCCGCCAGGCTGGCCTGAGGCCGCCAATGTGACGGCGCCAGTGAAACCCCCGCTCCGGGTCACTGACAAAGCAGTGGAAATACCCGCGCCTTGTTGGATGCTCACTGAGGTCGGGTCCACGGATATGGAGAACTCAGGTGTGGGAAGGGCATCCACCGTGAGGCTGAATGTCGTGGTGGCATCGGTCACGCCCGATCCCGTTCCCCTCACCGTGATGGTGTTCGTGCCCGGTACAGCAGCAGAGGTGACTTCGATGGTCAGCGTTCCGGAGGTAGAGCCGGCAGGGATGGTGACCGGAGAAGCCGACACCCCGGTGGGGGCGCCTTCGATGCCCGCCGTCACCGCGCCGGTATATCCGCCACCACGAGTCAGGGTCACGGTTACCGTCCCGGTGGTGGGTGCCGGCTGTTCCGAGACGGCCGTCCCCTGATCCAGTGTGAGGGTAGCAGGGGAGACGCTGATGCTGATTGTTGGTGTGGGATCGGGGTCCGGGTCCGGGTTCATGGGTCCGTCGCCGTCCCCGCCGCAACCTGACACGAGGAAGAGACCCACTAAAGAAGATAGAAAAGCTCCACGCACGGACCGGAAGGACATGGCACGCTCCAGTTAACTTTTTCTTTAAAGAAAATTTTCGATCGACGAGATAACAACGGTATGCCGGCCGAACCGCGAGCACAACGTTTTTTTTCTGGAGCGCCGGTCAGGGGCGTGGAACCTGTCCGGAGGGGGAGTACAGCTCCGTGGTGGGATAGAACGCAGCCCAGGCGAACCAGAACGAGACCATGGACCGTTGAACCTCCCTGAGCCGTGAGCCGGCGGCAGGCCCATCCACCGCGCGGCCGTCCACTTCCCAGGAACTCCCCGTCGCCGAGTCGATGATACGGTTGTTCTCTAGGCGGAAGGTTACCTCGGATCCTCCCGCTCCAGGATCGACGCTCCATTCGGGGGTGGGATAGAACGCCTCCGCCGTTTGGCCTGCCCCATCCCAGAAGATCACCACCGGGGTTCCATCGACAGCCACGGGTCCCCCAGGGATCGAGAGGTGGAGAACTGTCTTCGATCCCGCCGGAAAGATCCCGAACGGGATGGCAAAACCTCCTTGGTTGGTGGGGATTCCCAGGACCCGCTCTTTCGGTTCCCTCCTTGGATCCGGCTTGAGGTCCGAGGGGGGCGGCGCATCGATTCTCTCGTAATCTTCATACGGATTCGCTTTGTAGTCTCTGTCCCACCCGGTAGCCTGGGAGACCACCAAGGTACCCGGATGCAGTGCCTTCCAAGCCCTCCAGGTCATATCCGATAGGGGAAGCTGTGGAAGGACGACCCCGGCGCTGATACCGCATTCGGCCCGGCCCCTCATTTGTGGCCAAAGAGACTCCTGAGTGGTGCGGTCGTACATCACCAGGTTCGAACGCCATAGGAGTCCGCTCACACCAAACTCCACCCCTCCCGCCGGGCGACGGTCGAAGGCAATCCCACTCCCTGTGAGTGGGCAATAGGTCAGGGCCAGCGGGACTCCACCACGACTGAGGTTCACGATCTCATGCCAGCGCAGAACGTTGAGGGGAAAGGCCATCCAATCCCCGTCATACCGGAGGCCGAGAACCCGATCCGTTTCCCGGAGGTAGGAGGCCAAGGGATGGGAGGACCCCACCATCCCGGGATCGGACAGCGCGGGAATCCCATCCTTTGCCACTCCTCCGGAACGGGGCGGTTCACCCTCGATCAGGCAGAGGCCGCCGTCCCCCACCGGGACATTCCCGACTCCTGAGATGGGCCCTGTCGGATCTGTCCCCAGCTCCGAGCAAGCCTGAAAGAGGACTAGACTCCCGAGGAGCCATGGAAGGAACCGCTGCATGAATTGACCCGGAATCGGTGAAGAGGAGGGCTGACCTCCCCTAACCGGCCTTCCGACCTCTGGGTTCCCGGGTTCGGCTCCCGCGCACCCCAGTTCTGATGAGTTTCCTGGCTCGAAACAGAAAGCAGGAAACAGCATCTTCCGGCCAGGATCGACCCCGAAAAGACGTGGACCAAGATGGGGCCGGTGTCTTCCCCACCCCCTCCAGAGCAGGTTCCTGGCACCTCTCTTCCTGATATGCCTCTGGGCCTGCGAGCCCGGAGCTTCCCAGCCGGGATGTGACCCCGCGCTGTTCAGAGATGTGATTCACCGCGGGGGTTCAATGGATTCTTGTCCTGGGACGCCGGGGAGCACGCTCGGGCCCTGGCCCTTTTCGAGCCGGATCCAGTGAAGGACCAGCTCCGGGCAATGCTGGACCATACCAGCGCCGCCGGCATGGTTCCCGATGTGATGACTTCCGACAGCGCCGAAAACAACTGGAGGGATACCAA
>CBDUAX010000029.1:0-16744 GCA_965365235.1 uncultured bacterium | reverse complement strand
AGCCTTCGGGGCAGAAGACCGGCATGTCCTTCCTGGTGCGAAATCGGAAAACCCGGAGATCGTCCGCGCCGTGCACATGATCGGCGTGGAGGTGGGTCAGCCATACGGCACTGATGCTCCCCACCCCCTCCCTTACCAGCTGCAGACGGAGTTCGGGGGGAAGGTCCACCACCACCCGCCCCTGGTCAAATTCCAGGAGGGCACCGTGGCGGGTCCTCTGGTCCCGGGGGTCGTCGGAAAGGCAGGTGGGACAGCGGCATCCGATGACGGGAATCCCGAACGATGTACCGGTACCAAGAAAGGTGAGCTTCACGCTCCGCTCCTGGGAGTGGCATCGGAGCTTGGCCCGGGGGGGCCGATGGAACTCACCGGCCCAGATCCGGGTGCCCTCTCGATCAGAGTCGCTCCACCCGCATCGTATTGGTGGAGCCTGCCGTATGAAAGGGGTACCCCGCCGTGACGATGACCCAGTCTCCCACCTGGCCCGCCCCGGCCGCCAAGACCGCATCCCTGCCAAAGGGCCAAAGCTCCTTGAAGGTCGTCTCCGCGGGTTTCGCAAGGATGGGCGTAACCCCCCACACCGCCTGAAGCTGACGGTAGGCCAGGGGCTCGGTGCAAACGGCGAAGATGGGCCGATTGGGCTTGTAGCTGGACACCAGCTGAGGGGTGAACCCCGTCCGAGTCAGGGCAACGATGGCCACCGCATCCATGGTGCGGGCCGCTTCAACCGAGGCCGAGGCCACGGCATGCTCACGGCGGGAAGCCCCAGATCGTTCAGGCATCTCCGTCTCAGGAAGGTAGATGGGCCCGCGGTCCATGGCCCCACTTCGGTCTACCTCTTCAGCGATCCGGACCAGAGCCTCCACCGCCCGTACCGGATCTCGTCCCACGGCCGTCTCTCCGGAAAGCATGACGGCGCCGGTACCGTCCAGGATGGCATTGGCCACGTCGGAGGCCTCTGCCCGGGTGGGTCGGAGCTCGGCGATCATGGACTCCAGCATCTGCGTGGCCGTGATTACTGGCCGGGCTCTGTAGTTGGCCAGCTGGATGATCCGCTTCTGGGCCAGGGGTACCTGCTCGTAGGGAAGCTCCACCCCCAGGTCACCCCGAGCCACCATGACTGCGTCCGTCACCTCGAGAATCTCATTGAGCCTGTCCAAGGCCTCCACCTTCTCGATTTTGGCCACGACCTTCGCGAGGCCATTTACCTTCTCTTTCAGGGCTCGGACGTCCTCCGGCTCACGCACAAAGGAGAGGCCGATGAACTCGGCTTCCACCTCGAGGGCGAAATCCAGGTCCACCAGATCCTTCGCTGTGAGGGAGGATTCCTGGATGTGGACCCCAGGCAGGTTGATTCCCTTTCGGGAATAGAGGCGTCCCCCACGGGTCACCTCCAGCTCCGCCCGGTCGCCATCGGTGCGGATACAGACCATGGAGAGTTGACCATCGTCCATGAGGACCCGGTCGCCCACTGAGAGGTCTTCGGCCAGATGTCCATACGTGGTAGGAATATCATCTGGACGGGCCGTCTCTTCAGGGGCAAGAAACACCCGCTCACCGGGGGAAAGGTCTTTGGGGGTTTCCAGGTCACCGACCCGAATCTTCGGGCCCTGAAGATCCATGAGAATCGGTACTGAACGACCCATGGCCTCTGCTGCAGCCCGTAGCTTCGCCACCAAAGACCGGTGTTCGGAACGGTCCCCGTGGGCCAGGTTGATTCGGGCCAGATTCATACCGGCCCGGACCATTTCTTCCAGGACCTGGGTTTCAGAGGAAGCCGGGCCCAACGTACAGACGATTTTTGTGCGGGGCATGATACAAGACGAAAGGGGTCCATAACGGACCCGGTGATGGCCGGGTGGAGACACTCGACCACCCCCGACCTGGTGCGGAGTCGTACGCAGGAACCGCTTCTGGGTTCCACCCGGACGGTCTTTCCTTTAGTGTGGCGTGTTGGATTGACCGTTTCGCACTACGTCGAACAGAGGAAAAACAAGCGGCTCTCGATGAAATATACCCTTATCGATTCCCCGGAAGCCCTCCAGAAGGCCGGGGAAGCACTTTCCGGAATCCCAGCCATCTCCCTGGACTGCGAGGCCGCGGGGTTCCACCGGTATTCCGACCGGCTTTGTCTGGTCCAACTATCTACTCCGGCGAAGAACCTCATTCTCGATCCCCTTACCGTGGACCTGGCTGATCTCCTTCGGCCGGCGCTGGAGGACCCTTCGGTCAAGGTGATCATGCACGGGGGAGATTATGACATCCGGCTCCTTCACCGGGACCTTGGACTGCGGCCCCGGGGTGTGTTCGATACCCAGATCGCGGCCTCTCTTCTCGGCGCTCCGGCGGTTGGTTTGGCGGCCCTTCTGGAGGCCCACCTGAACATCCGGTTGCCGAAGAAACACCAGAGGGCCGATTGGGCGCAGCGCCCCCTCCCCGACGGAATGTTGGAGTACGCCGCCAATGACACGGAACACCTCATGGCTCTGGCGGAAATCCTCTCGGCCGAGTTGAGGGCCAAAGACCGGGTCCGGTGGGCCGAGGAGGAGTTCCAGCTCCTGGAGGCAATCGAATGGGAGGAGGAGACGGTGGACCCCGTCACTCGGGTCAAGGGTGCCCGGGACCTATCTGCCAGAGAGGTCACAGGGTTGAGGGCCGCTCTGAACTGGCGAGATGAGATCGCCCGGAAGAAGGACCGAGCACCCTTCCGTGTAGTGGGAGACCAGATCCTGCTGGAGGTCGTCGTGAGGCGGCCCAACTCACCAGACCATCTGGCCGATCTGAAGGGGTTTTCCCCTCGCCTGGCCCGACAGCAGGGGAAAACCCTTCTGTCAGCCCTGGAACGGGTGGATACCCTCCCGGAGGAGGGCCTTGAGGGATATCCCCGCTGGAAGGGTGACGGGAATGGCCGACCCAGCCCCGAGGAAGAAGCCCAAGCCAACCGCATCCGGGATCTACGAACCGGAATCGCAAGAGAGTTGGGCATCGACCGAGGAGTCTTGCTCTCCAATGCACAGATTTTGGAGCTGGTTCGACACGCCCCGAAGTCCCCCTCTGAGTTGGAAGGGGTGGCCGGTCTGAAACAGTGGCAGAAAGGTGTCCTGGGGGAGAAAGTCCTGGGGATCTTGAACGGGGCCTGACTCCCGGAGAGTCGGGGGGAGAAACGGAGCGGGGCCGAGCAAACGCCCGGCCCCGCTTTTTTCATTCCTTCTTCTTCTGAAGGAGGGAACACCAGGCTTCAGCCTCCGTCCCCCTCCTCTTTCACCTTGCAGTCGATGCAGTAGCGAGCGTGGGGCAGCGCATCCAAGCGCTCGTACCCAACCTCGGACCCGCAGGTGTGGCACTGCCCGAACTTCTTGGGATCATTGTACAAGCGCCGAAGGGCCTCCTCGATCCGATATAGATACCGGCCTTCTTTCGTGGCGAAGAGGGCCGCTTTTTCCCGCTCCATGGCTTCGGTCCCTTGGTCGGCCATGTGGTCGGTGTAGGCGGACAGGGCCGAATCCCCAGACTCCCGGTCAGCCTTGGCCATCTGGTCGAATAGGCCAAGGGCTTTTTGGGCCCTGTCCCGCTCGTCCAGGAGCCTCTTTTCGATGTGGTTGAGCTGCTTCTTGGTGAGCATTTTCTTTTCGAAATACTAGGGGTAAACCGTACCTGCTCTTTTCCTGATTCCTCCAAACAGGTCCTCGAACACCACTCCAAAGTTGAAGGAAGCCAATTAAGCTAACAATGGTCTTATGGGTCGTCCACCCGGATACTCACCCCCTACCACCGTACCAGGGCACTGCCCCAGGTGAAGCCAGATCCGAAGGCCACCAGGCAGAGTAGATCCCCTGCCGACAACTTCCCCTCTCGAACCGCTTCCGCCAGGGCAATGGGAATGCTCGCCCCGGTCGTGTTCCCATAGCGGTGGATGTTGTTGTACATCGACTCCGGAGCCAAGCCAAGCTTCCGCCGGACCCCTTCCGAGATTCTGCCGTTGGCCTGGTGGGCAATGAGGAGGTCGATATCCTCCGCCCCCAACCCGTTGGACTCCAACGCCTCCAGCGCCACCTCAGGCATTCGTGTGACGGCGTTCTTGAAGACCTCCCGTCCATCCATTCGGGGCCAGATCCTTCCCTTGTCCAAGTCCTCCTGGGACAGCCTTGGGCGCTTGATGGAGGAACTGGCCTCACACCAGAGATCCTTCGCATGGCGTCCGTCGGCATGTAGGTGAGTGGACAAGACCCCCCGACTTCCGTCCGTCCCAGCACCGAGGAGTGCGGCCCCTGCTCCATCGCCGAAGAGCACCGCCATGTCCCGGCCTTCCGTGGATAGGTCCAGCCCCGTGGACTGAATCTCCACACCCACCAGAAGAACCACCTGGTACTGCCCGGTTCGGATCCACGCGTCCGCGATAGAGAGACCATAGAGGAAGCCGGTGCATTGGGTCCGGATATCCAGCGCGGGGATTCCTGGGACCCCCATCTCCTCCTGAAGAAAGACACTGGTTCCGGGGAAGGAGAAATCGGGACTGAGGGTAGCGAGAATGATTGCGTCGATATCCGCCGCTTCCCTCTCGGCCTCGGCGAGGGCCTCTTCCGCCGCGAAGCGAGCCATTTTGGCGCCGGTCAGGGATCCGTCCTCCGGAACCCACCTCCGTTCATGGATCCCCGTACGCTCCCGGATCCACTGGTCGGACGTTTCCATCCACTGGGTCAGCGCTTGGTTGGTGATGACCCGCTCCGGAACATAGAACCCGGTCCCGAGGAAGATGGTGTTTGTCAAAGCTCTTCACTCCCTTGACGAAGGAGAGGGTTTTGGGCTTCTTCCCGGTCTGGAAATCGACAACTACTCGAGACGAAGGTCAGTCGTGGAAACCATTCGGTGTCGACGGTGCAAGAAAGATTCCCCTCAGATGGAAAAGGCTCCGTTCCGGAATCCGGTTGGGGAGCGGGTCCATGCGGAAATCTGTCAGGTTTGTTGGGGCGAATGGCTCCAGCATCAGACCCTCCTCATCAACCACTACGGGCTCGATCCACGAGATCCAAAGGCCAAGAACTTCCTCTACGAGCAGATCGAAACCGTGCTCCTGGAGGGAGGAGAGGGGGAGCAGGTCGACACGTCCAAGCAAGGAACGGTGGAGCACTAGGAGTGCGTTGGGAACATGGGGTGCGGAAGCACCCCACTCCTGCACCCCATTCTGCGAGCCAAAAACAGGGGCCCTCAGCCTCCATTCAAAAGCCGGTCACGGCACTCTTCATCCCAGTTCAGCGCCACCAGAACATGAGCCACCTGGCGGTCGAGAATGTGGACTGTACCGGCCCGGCATTCTTCCGTGACCCGGGCAAGCGCGTCCCCGTGGACCCTCCCTCCATGCTCAACTACCAGGTGGGTCAAGCCAGCGTCTCTCCAGAGAGCGAACTGTGCCTCCGGTGATCCCCAGGTAGGCTCATCTTCGGCCAGGGGTACGAACCGTGCGCTGGGGACCACGGTCCTCCCGGTAAAGAGATGAAGGCCGGGCCAGAGTTCCGGCGCGCCTACAACCGCATCATCAGGCGTCCGTTCCTCCACTGCCTGTGCCGCAATAACCAGGACATCTGAGCGAACCCGATACGCCTCGCCCGGCCACCCCGTGAACAGTCGGAAGCTGGCCACCCCGAGGAAGAGGACGATCCAGGCTCCGGCGACTCCCCCCACGGCGACTCGCCCCGGGGACCCTCGGGGAAGAAATCGAAACAAAACCCTGAACCCCAAAACCACGCCGAGAATCAGAATGGGCTGAAAAGGCACCACGAGCCGAATGTCCTGAAACGGCCAAACCAGTAGAAGCACCATCCCCAAGAGGAGTGACAGGAGTAGTACGTAGCTCTTCTTTCCCACTTCCCAGAGCCCCAGGACCAGGACCGGCACCAGGATCAACCCAACCCATAGGGGAGACCCGACAACCCCAGGAAGGAGGAGCGAAAGGACCCGGGACAGGAGATGCCGACCGTTTTCCAGGAGATAGAGGCCGTAGGCCACCGGATCCCGGACCATCTCCCCCGCGAGCCAACCGCCATAGGGTCCCAAGATATCCCGTAGCGGGGCTGGAAGGCCGCGGGCTGCCCACCGGCTCCACAGGATCCAGGGAAGGATAAGCGCCAGCCCGCACAGGAGGGCTCCGGTACCAGCCCGGAGCCGTTTCCTCAGCAATAGCGCCCCCGCACCACTCAGTACGACGGCCAGGCCCACGCTTCGGGTGTAGAAGGCCAACACTCCCAAGAGGACAAAGAGGGCCACGGATCTCACGCCCCCCTCCTTTTCCATTCCGACCCCGGCCCAGAGCGCCAGCACAAAGACCAGTACGAAGAGAGGCTCGGGGAGAGGAACCATGGCCACCCGCCAAAGGGGCGGAGACATCCAGGCCAAGAGGCATACCAGGAGGGCGTACGGAAGCGGGACCCCGAGTCCGTTTCGGAGATAGGCGAGGAAAACCCCTCCTGCCGCCGCAAGGAACAGGAGGTTCAGCCCCCCGAGAAAACCCGCATTCTCAGGGAAGCTGGGGGCGAGGGCCCAGACCCCTGAAAGGAAGAGAGGGTACAGAGGCGGGAATTTCGGGGCGAGCGGCGCTCCTGCGATACCGACATACCGAAGCCCATCTCCGTGAGCGAGGGACCGGCCCAGGAGGACGTAGACCCCGTCGTCGTGCCAGATCCCGGGTGGGAAGACTTCCCAGATTGCTAGGCCCAGAGAAAGCACCAGAGCAGAAAACCCCCAGGGTGCCCACCGATCCCATCGGGGGGTTCGCTGACCTTCTGGGTGCGTTTCTGCCATAGCGGTCCTTCCGGCGGCAGGAGAGATGGGGAGCTACTCTTCGTTTTCGTCCAGATCCACCGGATACTTAGGTTCCTGGTCGACCCAAAAGTGAAAGACGTCTGGACGGGCGTAGTGACCGGTGACGTCGAAGTCGAACTTCCCTCTGGCCACCTCGGTCATGTCCAGATCCGCGTAGAGGATTCCCTCCTGGTCCCAGAGGGGGCCGGCCAGTCGATCACCCATTGGGCTGAAGATTCCACTTCCTCCCCGACACAAGACCTCGGGCCATGCCTCTAATTCCGCTTTGATCTCCAGGTCGTCGGGATACATGTCCCGGGTCACGTACTGGTTGCATCCCAGCACGAAACAACGGCCCTCCAGTGAGATGTGTTGAAGGGTGGCCTGCCAGCGGTCCCGTGCGTCAGCGGTAGGTGCCAGATAGATGTTCAACCCCTTCCCGTACATCGCCATTCGGGCCAGGGGCATATAGTTCTCCCAGCAGATCAACCCTCCGATCCGCCCGAAAGGCGCCGGGATGACCGGAAGTGTGCTCCCGTCTCCCTCACCCCAGATCAAACGCTCCGCGGCCGTCGGTTTCAACTTTCGATGTTTGCCCAATAGTCTCCCCTCCGGGCCGAAGTACAGGAGGGTGCAGAAGAGTGTGCCCCGACTGAAGGTGCTATCCCGCTCGACGACACCGACAGCGAGGTAGACCCCCGCCTCTTTGGCCACCTCGGCCAGGTGATCGGTCTCGGGCCCGGGTACGTCCACCGCCGACTTCCAATACCGTTCCCAGCTCCGCCGTCCGGCGGGGCTTCTACCTCCCACAGCCGTTCCAAAGGACAGACCCCAGGGGTACCCGCCCACATAGGCCTCCGGGAACAGGATCAGTTTTGCACCGGCAGCGGCAGCCTCCCGGGTCAACTCGACGACCTTTTCTACGCTTCCGGCCAGGTCGAAGAAGACCGGAGCGGCTTGGACCACGGCCACCTTGACCGATTCCGGGGAAAGGTTCATTGGCGTTCCTCGACTGAGGGTGTTCTTCGCAGGGGGACGTAGGGGTGAGAGACTCGGCTACCCTCCTCGATAAACCAGCTCCGTCACGACCTCTCCCACCATCCTGAGAGTTTCGGGGCTGGTGTTTTCGGGCACGTCATCCGGCGTATGCCAGAGGCCATTGGAGGGCCCGTAATCGAAGTCGATGATATCCACCGTTTGCAGGCCCGCCTGGTTCATGGGGATGTGGTCATCCAGGATTCGCAAACCCACCGAGGTGGGGAAATACGTCCCGAATCCCAGCTCTTCGGCGATTTGCCAGATCCGCTGTGCCAAATGGAGGGCATACTGGGCCGAATACCCCTCGATGGGGAAGTTCGGATCGAGGTCGCCCACCATGTCGAGGAGGACCCCATATCTCCAGGGCAGCGGACTCGGAAAGTGCTCGGCGAAGAATTTGGATCCGATGAACATGTCGGCCAAACCGGGTCCGTAGTCCTCCCCATCCAGGAAGAGAACGTCGACACCCAGGGGCGGCGCGTTGGTCGACATCAGCTCAGACAGGTGGAGAAGGATGGCGGTTCCGGACCCTCCGTCATTGGCCCCCGGGACCGGCAAGCTCCGATCTGCCGGATCGGCGGCCTGGTCCGATCGAGGCCGGGTATCCCAGTGAGCCATGAGAAGGAGCCGGTCTGTTAGCTCGGGGCGGAAGCGAGCCAGAACGTTTGTGAGAGCCAACTCCACCCCGCCCGTAGTCGTATACGCCAACGGCTGGAGCTGGACCTCATCTGCCCACGAACGGAGCAGGCCGTCCATCCAGGCCAACTGGTTCGCGTGCCCTTCGGTCCCTGGAATCCGAGGGCCAAAGGCCACCTGGTCCTGGATGAGTCGGTGAGCTTCCAGGCCGTCGAAGGTGGGGCGCTCCACCGGCGGCTCCGGAACCTCTGTCAGTTTGGGTCCATCTTCGGGCCCACAGGCTGCCAGGACGACGGCCAGCAGAACAAAGGGAGAATACCTCATCATTCGTTGAAGCTAGGTGGCCCCCAAGGCGAAAAAAAGCCCCGCCGGCAGCGCCGGCGGGGCAGAAGTCTCCTTAATTTCCAAGACCTGTTCGGCCGGTTCCTGGAGGAGCCCGGTCAGCCGCACTCCGAGTATCCGCACACATGGCACTTCATGCACCCTTCCTCGTAGGCCAGCTGCCCGGAGCCGCAATCAGGGCAGCTTCCCATGAAGTGCTCGTGGTGCCCCGTGTATCGAGCCGGAGCGGCCTTGGTCTGCCCCTCGGGGGCCGGTGTCGGGGACAGGATGGGTAGCTCCTCCTGAATCCCTGCCTGCTCTTCCAGGTATCGCTCGATGGCCTGCCCAATGGCGTCGGGGGCCGAGAGGACCTTGTTGGGGCCGACGCCGACGGCCCGGTCCGAGGAGATCCCCCTGAGCTGATCTCGGATCGAGTTGATGGGGACGCCCGATCGGAGGGCAAGGGACATGAGGCGGCCGATAGCCTCGGCATCTGCGAAAGCGGCCCCACCTGCCTTCCCCAGTGTGCAGAAGACTTCGAAAGGCCGCCCGAAGTCGTCCTCATTGATCGTGACGTAGATGTCCCCAAGCGGGGAGTTCATCTTCATGGTCCGGCCCCGCAGCATCGCGGGGCGCTGACGCTTCTGCCGTGCTGCAGCTGCGGTCTTGTCCCTGTCTTCGATCTCGGCCCGGAGATGCTCCAATTCCCCGTGGAGTCGATGGATCTCCTCCCTGGAGTCCGCCAGGTCATTCTCCAGCTCTTCGGTCTTCAGGATTGCCTCCGCCGCTTCGAGGCTGTTGCCGGTCTTGCCCGTGGACAGGACCTGCTCGGGCCGAGATCCGTCCCGGTAGACCGTCACTCCCTTGGCCCCGAGACGGAAAGCCAACTCATAGATCTCCCGGACGTCCTGTTCGGTGGCCTGGGTGGGGAAGTTCGTTGTCTTTGAGATGGCCGAGTCCGTGTGCTCCTGGAACGCCGCCTGCATCCGGACGTGCCATTCCGGAGAGATGTCGTGTGCCGTCACGAAGATGCGCTGGATGTCCTCCGGAACTTCCTCGAAGTGGATATGACCCTCTGTGGCGATCTTCTCCATGAGCTCTTCGGAATACCACCCCTGCTCCTTGGCCACCCTGACGAAGTCCGGGTTCACGTCGGGCATCAGGGAGCCGGCCTGGTTCCGCATGAAGGCCACCGCGAAGAGGGGCTCGATCCCCCCTGAACATCCTGCGAAGATGGAGATGGTCCCGGTGGGAGCCACAGTGGTGAGGTTGCAGTTCCGGAGTCTCCTCTCCGGTCGGACCCGCTCCCCGTCGGGGCGCCGCGCACAGCTCTCGTCGGGACCCCAGATGGACTCCTCCCACTCGGGGAAGACCGACCGGCTCTCGGCCAACTTCTCCGACGCCACCCGAGCCTCCTCGTTGAGGAACTCCATGACCCGGCGGCCCATCTCGACACCCTCGTCGCTGCTGTAGGGAATCCCCAGCCGGACCAGCATGTCGGCCCACCCCATGACGCCCAGGCCCACCCGGCGGATACGATTTGCCAGATCGGTGATCTCCTGGAGCGGGTACCGGTTGGCGTCGATGACGTTGTCGAGGAAGTGGGTGGAGAGGTGGACCACCTTCCGGAACGCCTCCCAGTCCACTCCCTCCATGGGGTCGTCTCCCCATTTGAAGTCGGGTTTCACGAACTGCCCCAGATTGATGCTTCCAAGATTACAGACGTCATACGGGAGGAGTGGCTGTTCGCCACAAGGATTTGTGGCCTCGTAGCTGCCGAGCTTCGGTACCGGGTTGAACTCGTTGGCCCGATCGATGAAAAAGACCCCCGGCTCGCCCGTCTGCCAGGCGCCGTGAACGATCATCTCGAAAATCTCTCGGGGGTTCTCCTGACCCAGAACCTCCCCGGTCCTCGGGCTCAGGAGATCGTAGGGTTCTCCGGTTCCGAGGGCCTCCATGAAGGCGTCGGTGATGCCCACAGAGATGTTGAAGTTCGTGATCTTGGATGTATCCGTCTTGCAGGTGATGAACTCACGGATGTCAGGGTGGTCACACCTGAGGATCCCCATGTTCGCCCCACGGCGCGTTCCGCCCTGCTTTACGACCTCGGTGGATGAGTCGTACAAGGTCATGAAGGAGACCGGCCCTGACGCCACCCCCATGGTGGACCGGACGTTGTCGCCGGTAGGCCTGAGCCGCGAGAAAGAGAAGCCGGTCCCCCCCCCGGACTGGTGAACCAGCGCCATGGCCTTCAAGGTGTCGTAGATCCCGCTCTGCCCATTTGAAAGGGCATCGTCTACGGGCAAAACGAAACATGCCGAGAGTTGGCCGAGAGGCCGTCCGGCGTTCATCAGCGTCGGTGAGTTGGGCTCGAATCGGCCATGGGTCATAAGGTCGTAGAACTGGCGTGCCACCTCCTCCACCGCCGCTTCGGAGGCACCGTAGCGGGCATCCTCTTTGGCGATGGTATAGGCCACCCTCCAGAACATCACCTCCGGCGCCTCGGTGGGATTCCCGTCGTCGTCCTTCTTCAGGTAGCGCTTGCCGAGGACGATTCGGGCATTCTCAGTCAGCTCCGGAATGGGGAGGTCTTCCGGCAACTGGTCGTCGAAGATGAACGGTTCCCGGGCTGGAGTGGAGGGGGTGGTCATTGGGCTAGAACTCCCTGTCCTGGAGGTGCGAAAGAAAGTGGAAGAGACCCTTCAAGAGTGTGGAAAACCAACAATAATCCCTGATTCCTGCTGAAATTCGGTGTGGAAAAGTGGCCGAAAACCACAAAATCTTGAGGTGCTACCAAATTACTGCCACTAGATATTGTGGTCAAGCCAGAATTAGTCCTTCTTCTCCATTTCCTGGGAATTTGCCATTCCTCCTTCTGATTCCCGAACCTGGGGCGCCTCCTTCAGAAATCTTTGTTGGCACATTCCTCGGACTTTTTCCTATCTTCGAATAGGTGGAATACGCGCTCCGGGGCGCTTCGATGCGGCCTGGAGTTTTGATTGTGGATTCGAGGATGGCATTCGGGGTCTTATGGTCGGTGCGGAAAGACGGGAGATGCCGCCGGAGGGGCGGTCCCATAGACGGGGGTTCACGCTCATCGAGCTCCTGTTGGTGACGGTGGTGGTGGGTGTCCTGGCCAGCATCGTGGGGCCCCACTTCGTAAAGGCTCGAGAGCGGGCGGTCCTTTCCCAGATGCAAGCCGACGTTCGGCATCTCATGGACGGAGTGGAGAGCTATATCGCCCTGCACAATGGGGCCTTTCCCGGAACCGTGGCGGACCTCGAGACGGAAAGCACCTTCAATCGGACACGGGATGTGGAGTATTGTCTTTTCTTCTCCGTCCCGAGATCCGGGGCTCGAGAGCCCTACGTGCTGGCCATGGCCGGGCACCAAGCCACCAGTACCAAAGTCTTCATCGCCTACCCCATCTGGGGAAGCCGAATGATCGATTTCGACAGCGGCCGGAGAGGATGTTGAGCCTCGGCCGGGGAGGTGTACAGTGAGAGCCGTTCGGAAAATCGTTGCGATGGGATTCCCCATTCTGGGGACGGTCCTGGTGTTCGCGGCAATCCTGATCCCGTCCATCGCCTTGAATCTCCAGGTTCAGATTCTCGTCGTCCTCCTGGGCATCCTGATCATCGAGGCGGGGGTGTGGCGATTGACGGCCAAGATCCTCCCCAATGAACGGCAGTTCCTTGCCCTCCGAGCTGAGGTGGACAGCTTCATTGACCGGATCAGGGTTTTGAACGCCCACGGAATCAAGCTCCGTGATGAGGATACCGAGAGCATGCGTGGTGCCTTCCGGGAGACCGTCGACTCTTTGCACGCCGCGGTGGATCGGATGGCCGAGGTGGCGGGGCGGAAAGACTGAGGCCCCGCAGCAAAGGTGAATCACCTCCCGCCTTCTCCCTGGCTTTCCTAGAATGGGCGCCCAAACCTGACGTAGAAGCTGGATCCCGATCCCCCCACCAGGGGTTGGGCAACCCCCACCCGCAGGTCCAGAGGGGTGTACCAGAGGGGTAGGAACCGAGCAGTAATCTCCCCACCGACCGCCGCCAACGGATCCTGCCTCGGGTTCTGGTACCCCCTCAAACCCAACTCCGGGCCCCAGGCATTCCCCGCATCGAAAAACAGAGCTCCACTCAACCAATCCAGATGAAAGGGGAACAGGCCCAACCCCCGGTTCACCAGATGGATGGGGAACCGGTATTCGGCCGAAGCGGACCAGGCATATCGACCGAACCGGCTGGCCGTGGAGTACCCCCGCACCGGGAAAAGGAGACCGCCACCCAGGTCAACGAAGCTCAACGGGCTTCCCGTGCCGGAGGCACCACCGACCTCAAAGTGGGATAAATCGGCACCGGGGCCGGAGGCCACCCCTCCACTTCCCCGGAGGGCGAGGACATGATTCCCAAAGCCCGGCAGCTCGAGGCCTTTGAAGAGAGTCAGCTGGCCTACAAGTTCTCGGTACGACCGGTCGGCCCCCGGAACGTCTCGGAGGGAGTCGGCAACGCCGAGTTCCCTACGCATCCGGCCACTCAGGAAGATCCCCGCCCCGTCCTCTGGGCTGATGGAGAGGGGGAATGAGCGTGCGGTGGAGAGGGAAATGGAAGCCCGGCCCTGGGCGAAACGGGTATCGGGCCTCTCGAGTTCGAACCGCCGGCTCTCCTTCAGGTTCTCCTCCAGGACGGTCCGGTCCTCCCAGATATGGCTTCCCGAAAGTGAAATCGACGAGAAGGTCCGGGATCGCCTTCGAAGGAAACTCGCGCTCGCCCCGACCCCTCGTTCCCGCTCCACCAGATAGAGGATATCCCCGCTTTCGTCGGGAGCGGAAAGGGGCCCCTCTGCGTCCAGGAACTGGTTCGCGAATACCGAAAGGACCGGGTTCCCGAACCCGGCGAAGGAGTACGACCCCCCGCCTTCGAACCCCCCGGCACCACCGGAAACGGTTCCGCGTAAGGAGTATGCGTGCCGACCCACCAGGTCCTCCCCACCGGTGGAAATCCCAAAGCCCGGTTCAAGCACATCTCGGGAGTCGACTTCGTCAGCCGCACGGATCTCCGGGGACCAGTACGTCGGCCTCAGAGTTGGGAGAGGCTTGTAGGGTTGCTCCATTGCTCCGGACCGTTCCTGGAAACGACGCCGACTTGCCTGGGCCAGGAAGGTGGGGTGAAGCGGAAGTGGCTCGAACCAAGTCTCGGGTTCGAAGGGGATCCGCTCCAGGAACCAGCCTTCGGAGTGATACGCCGAGTAGTAGATCCATCGCCCACCGGGATCCACGGAAGGATACGCCGTCCCGGTGAGGGTGTTGGTGACCTGCTTCCGCGGGCCGACTCCACCCGTGGTGGGATCGAAGGAGACGCCATGGATATTCGGAATGCCGCTTCGGTCCGAGGCCCAGAGGAGCCATCGACCATCGGCGCTCCAGGTGGGGGAATTGTCGATGGCCCGGTCCTGGGTCACTTCCCGGACCACCCTGCCATCCCGATCCAGGAGAACCAGATCGTACCGGGCCCCGGAGCTCCAGCGGGCCACTGCGATCCATTCTCCGTTGGGGGACCACCGGGGGTAGGCCCAGTGGACAAAGGGATCAAACTCGGTGAAGGGCTCGATCTGCCCGTCCTGAAGGTCCACCCAAACCAGGCGGTTGGTCCCCTGTCCTTCCTGAACAGCCACGGTCCGGCCGCCGGCAGGATTCGCGTCGGGGTGATCCAGACGGGCGCCCCGTGTCACTTGTTGTTCCGTCCCGTTCCCGTCGATCAGGAACAGGTCCCCTCGAACCCGGTAGGAGTCGACATACTCGGTTTGAGAAAAAAGGACTCCGCCATCCGAGGTCCACGAGAAATTTGATAGCCGGTTGGTTCTGGCCAGCTTCTCCGAAGTCAGAGTCGTTGTGTTAACCAGGCGGAGTTGGGTGTCGCTCCGTCCATCTTGCCGGGAATAGGCCAGCTCCGTCCCCGAAGGCGAGACCCCGGGGTTCAGGGCGTAGAACCCCCCATCCGAGAGGCGTTCCCCTTTCGTGATGGGTGCCGTTTCGGCCAAAGAGTCGGCCAGCGTTGCGTATCGGGTCCTCAACTCCTCCTCCCAAGCCCTCCAACTGTCCGAAAACGAGACGCCAAAGGCCGCCGTTGCCGCTGCATTGAGCCGGTAGGGGATCCACTGCCCCGCCACTTCCTCCACAAACCGGCTCATGGCATCTTGGCCGTGCAACTCCAGAAGGTGGTTCAAAAAAAGGGAACCGTAGATGTAGTAACGCTGGCCCCCGGGCCAGACCTGGGAATCGCCGGAAGCCCGGTCGATGGGCTCGAAGGCGTCTTCCAGAATGGCGGTCCGGACCACCATCTCGTGGAAGCTGCCTTTGACCCTCCCGGCCTGGGTGAGGGACGATTCGTAGTAGGTCGCGATCCCTTCAACCACCCAGCCCGGCGTTGCGGACCCGGGGAAAAAGGGCCACTCGGCTGGGAATCGACCGAGGACCTTCCGCAGAGCGCCACCCAATCCACGGGCCAGGTCTTCGTGGAAGATGTGAACCAATTCGTGGGTGATGACGAGCTCCATCCACTCATCCATGTGGGCCAGCCCGAATCCGTCCACCGGGGGCGGCGCGAAGATGAAAATCCGGTTGGAGGGGAATACCCGGGCAAAGCCGTTGGAGATGTCGGCATGATCCGAAACCACCAGATCGACCTTCCCCCCCGGGGCTTCCACAAATTGTTCACTCAGGAGGTCCCAGGCCGTCTCGGCTCGGTGCCCAGCCCTCTGGGCGAGGTCAAGAAGGCCAGCGGGGTACGTGACCCGAAAATGATTGGTTTCCAGGGTACGCCAGGCCTCGTCCGGAGGGATTTGACCCGACGCACTCGAGGCCCCTAGAGCCGCAAAGAGGAGCAGGAACACGGCCCGACTGATCCTTCCGCGAACCAAAACCTTGTCAAACCGATCCATGCACGTCACCGTAACAATGTTCACCATACCCCGGGGCCATTTGAAGATGCAGAAAAACGAGGATCTGTGGTACCGAATCGGGTACGCCCTTGAGGCGGCCCGCCAGCGCCTGCCCGCCGTCTCCGCACCACCCGCTTCCCCCCCGGCGAAGAGCCGGGACCCCAGGGATCCCGGGAGGTTAAGAGAGCGGTTCGTTGCCGCCGTGGCAAAGGTCAGGAAGCCGCCCCTGGACGATCCCTCCGACAAGATCCTGGACGCCCTCCTGACAGTCGGCGCCGGAACACTCCTGACTCGGTTGATCTCCCTCTGGCCGGGCAGCCGCCGTCCTGGGCTGTTCCGTCTCTTCAAGGCCGGCACCGCCGGAGCCGCCGCTTCCTTCCTGGCGGAGCTCCTTCGGCCGGTCCTGTCGGGGGAAGGAAACAAACGCCAGTTGGAGGAGGAGCTGACCGATATCCTCCTTTCGGGGGCCGGCCGTGGCCTCCTCTACGCCGCATTGGTAGAGCCACGGATCCCAGGCCCGGCCCTACTCCAAGGCACCGCCTACAGCGCTCTCGAGTACGCGCTCACTCCTTGGGGGGGGCTGGAGGAGCTCACCGGCTCTGCTGCACCCCATAGGAAAGTCCCCGTGCTCTCGGTGCTTCTACAAAACCGGGGCGAGGAGGAAGAGTTCCTGGAACACCTGGTCTTTGGATTGGCCCTGGCCCTCCTCTACGATCGGTAGAGTCCGCTTCGGCAGCCCCCGGGACGGTCCGGCGCTACCGAATCCCATGGCCCCAAACCAACAGCGGGATCTCTCCCGGGCCCAAGGGTTGCCGTGGCCGGGGTCGGCTCATCACCATCTCTTGCGGGCACCGAGCCAGCCCCCCTCCCCCTCCCTCTGGCGTGGTGGTCTACACTAGCGCACCCTGTCACCACTACACTGATTTTAGTCTAGCTAGAACCCTGTTAGAAAACAGGTAATTTTATTTAAGTTTACAGTAAAATGATCTGCCACATAAACGCTGTTTTTTCC
>CBDUAX010000028.1:0-16867 GCA_965365235.1 uncultured bacterium | reverse complement strand
GTCCTGGGTATCCCCGAGGCTGGTCAACTTGGTGCTGGGTCGTGGGACCTCGGTCTCCCGAATGGCAGACCGGATGGCCTGGTCGGCCCGGGCGGCGAAGTCGAAAGGCAGAGCCCCCACCAGGAGCTCGTACAGCATTACGCCTAGCGAATAGACGTCGGTCCGGGTGTCCACATCGAGCCCCGACATCTCCGCCTGTTCCGGACTCATGTACTCCGGCGTTCCGACGATCTGCCCCATTCGGGTCACCAGTGTCCGGTCCGTCAGGTCCTGACCCAGGGCCTTGGCGATGCCGAAGTCGATGATCTTCACCACCGGCTCGTTCTCTTTTACGGTCACCAGGACATTGGAGGGCTTCAGGTCCCGGTGGATGACGCCCTTGTGGTGGGCGTGCTGGACCGCGTTGCAGACGGCTACGAAGAGCTGGATACGCTCTTCTGTGGTAAGGCGGTTCTTGTCGCAGTAGTCGGTAATGGGCTCGCCCTGCACCAACTCCATGACGAAATAGGGGCGTCCGGACTCGGTGGCGCCGCCATCATAGAAGCTGGCAATGTTGGGGTGGTCCATGACGGCCAGGGCCTGACGCTCGGCGTCCAGTCTGGCCAGGACCTGCTTGGTGTCCATGCCGAGCTTGATGAGCTTCAACGCCACCCGGCGGTGTACAGGGTCCGTCTGCTCTGCGAGCCAGACTTCGCCCATCCCCCCCTCGCCCAGGATCTCCAGAAGCTTGTATGGACCGATCAGGCCGTCGCTGCCTGGGCTGTCCTCGTTCCCGGACATCTGGCTCCCTCCTTCACGTCCTTCTGCTGACCTGGATCGTCCGCCAATCGCTGCTTCTTAGGACCTTGGAAGCCTCGTCGTAGTCATCGGGGTTCACCCAGATGATGTACCCGAACCGGCCCGTACCATCCACGACGGCGTTGCAGGCGTAGATGTTGATTCCTGCGTTGGCCAGCTTCAGGTGAACGTCGTAAAGGGCTCCAATCTTGTCCTCACCCTGGAGAAGGAAGGCCTTCTTGGGGCCGACCAGTGGAATCTGGGCGTCGTCTGCGGCCTTTTTCAGGACCTCGGGATCATCCGGAAAAAGGTCGATCTGGCTCTTGCCCTCTCCCACCGGGAAGACGGAAAGCGCCAGAAGGTTTACCATCCTTTCGCTCAGGAAGTCCAGTAGCTTCCGGGCCTCACCAGGTCTGTCTGCCACCACGGTGTAGTAATATTCGACATTCTTGACCGACTCGAGCATCAGCTCCCCCTTTCGTTTCCAATGGTACCCCATCGGCGTGCCTGACCTTTTCCGCCCCACCCTCAGGGCTGGCAGGGAGACAGGGGCGTGTATCCTGGCCAGGACACCGAAGGCGGAGGCGATTCAGCTTTGTTTGGTAATCAGGTTAAGGATTGGTCTCGGAAGGTCTATGCGCAAGGGAACGATGGCTCAGGGGGAGGGGGGCCGGGAATAAACAGTCCACCGAGCCGTCAGATTGGGGCCTGGTGTGTTCGCCCGACCCTGGGGGGCCTAGCATTGTGTATTCGGCCGAGGGTAGGTCTCGGAACGGGATCGGATCTGAGTCGGAGCCAGCAACCAGGGGGTAGAGAGATCATGAGGAAGGTGTTAGCGACGGTTATTGGCTTCCTTGCTCTGGCCGCATGTATGGGGCAGCCAATCCAGGTGGAGATCTCCGCCGGGTCGCTGGAGATCGGAATCGATGGGAGGGGATGGGTGGTCTCTTTCCGGGACATGGAGAGCGGCACGGCCTATCTACCAAGGGGTCATGATGCGCCCCTTCTCACCGTCCAGGTGGATGGGGAGAGGTTGAGTCCGATCACTGGAAGGTTCGATTCGGCGGACAGTGTTCTGACTCTCACCTATGGACCGGAGATGGAGGCTCGAGTTCGCCTTCGAACTCGAGAGACTCACGCCACCTTAGAACTCCTCTCCGTGACGGATCCCGCCGCAGTGGAGTTGGCCATATGGGGACCCTATTCGACCACGATCTCCGAAACGATCGGAGAGACCGTCGGAGTGGTGAGGGGACCGGTCTTCGCCATGGGCCTCCAAGCGCTGAACCCCAAAACCCTCGGCGGCTATCCCTGGAACGAGAATGACGCCATGCCCCAACTCGACATCTTCGAGTCCGGGGACTTTTCAGACCTGAGCGAGGAGGGGAAGCGCCACGTCCTCTATCGTGTAGAAGCGGCCAAACCGGATTCCTTCGGGAGTACCCTCCAGGCCTATGTCCGGAACCGGAATCGGGAGCGGATCGTGCCCAACTGGGGACATGATCGGTACACGGTTCCAGTATTCGAAGATGGTGGTGTGGTGGGGTCTAAGATCGCCTTGTTCGGGGGTCCTGCCGAAGATGCGCTGGGGATGATAGGGTCTATCGAGGTGGCTGAGGGTCTTCCCCATCCCACCATTGACGGGGAATGGGGGAAGGAAGCTCCAGGAGCTGCGGCTGGATACGTCATCATGCCCTTCTCCGAGGCCACGGTGGACGATGCGGTGGACGTAGTTCTCCGGGCCGGTCTCCGGTACCTCTACCATCCGGAACCCTTTGAGACTTGGGGTCACTTCCATCTGAATCAGGACTTCCCAAATGGATGGGAGGGGCTCAGGGAAACTGTAGCCAGAGCTGAATCCCGGGGCGTGCGCGTTGGCGTGCACACCCTGTCCAACTTCATCACCACAGACGATCCCTATGTGACCCCCGTTCCGGACCCTCGGTTGGCCAGGGTAGGAACGACTCGATTGACGAGATCCATCGACCCGGGCGACGAAGAGGTTGGGATCGAGGATCCCGGATTCTTCAACCAGTTCGGGAACAACACCCTGAGAGCGGCAGTGGTAGGAAGTGAGATTCTTCAGTACACCTCCGTCTCTGATGAGGCGCCCTGGCGCCTTCTGGGCGTAGAGAGGGGAGCCTTTGGGACTCTTCCCGGAGTACACCAGGCAGGGGTGGAAATCGGGAAACTCGCCGACCACGGGTACCGGGTCTTTCTGACCGACGTTTCCCTCACCATCGAGATGGCCACCACACTTGCCCGGCTCTTCAACCAGACCGGCCTCAGGCAGATCTCCTTCGATGGCCTTGAAGGCAACCGATCCACGGGAATGGGGAACTATGGGGAGATCCTTTTCACCAGCACCTGGTACGACGCCCTCTCCGAGGATATCCGGAACCACTATATCGCCGACGCCAGTCGAACATCCCACTACTTCTGGCATATCTACTCCCGGATGAACTGGGGGGAGCCCTGGTACGCAGGATTCAGGGAGAGCCAAACGGAGTACCGCCTGAAGAACCAGGCCTATTTTCGAAGGAACATGATGCCTGGGATGCTCGGTTGGTTCCGTATGCAACCGGAGACCTCCGTCGAAGATATCGAGTGGATGCTGGCCCGGTCGGCGGCATTCGATGCGGGATACGCATTCGTCACCTCCTTCGAGGCTCTGGAGGAGAACGGCAGGACCGGGGAGAACCTGGAGCTGATGGGGCGGTGGGAGGAAGCACGGATGACCGATTCCTTCACCGAAGAGCAGAAGAGGCGGATGGAATCCATTGGCAACGAGTTCCATCTGGAGGAGGCGGGGATCGAGGGATGGACCTTATGGCAGATTCACCCTCTCGTGTTCCGGTTCGGGAATCCTGAGAGACAGCCTGGAGAGCCATCCCAATCCACCTACACCTTCAACAACCCCGAGGGGGAGCAGTCACTTCGATTCGCTTTTTCCGCCGCTGGCGGTGCTGTGGACGGTTTTGTGATGGAGCTGGACGGCACCAGACGACTGGAATGGAGCCGGCAGCTGGGGGAAGGGGAGACCCTGGTATACGAAGGCGGAGACGAGGCGACACACTACTCCAGCCAATGGATGGTTCTGGATCGGGTGCCTTTGGACCCGACGGCCCTGCGTCTCCTCCCGGGGGACCACACCCTCTCCCTTCAGGCAGGGGTCCCCCAAGGAATCGCTGACGCACAACTCAAGCTTGAAATCCGGATCTGGGGAGAGCCGGAGGTAGTGCCACGGGGGTGAGAACCGACGCGTCCTCGACGAGGCGAACCCTCCACCGTAGAATCCCCGGTGGTCCATGAGGTCGTCCCATTCACCCAAGAAGGCAACGGATTCATGAAGAAGCTGCTCGCCGTTCTGCTCCTGACGGTCTTCTCCTGTACCCCGCAGGGTCCTCCCAATGGCGATGTAGCCGCTTGGGAGGCAAGGGCCAGAGATATCACGATCACCCGCGATGACTGGGGTGTGCCACATATCCACGGGAAGACCGATGCCGACGCCATCTTCGGGCTCATGTATGCCCAGGCCGAGGACGACTTCAACCGCATCGAGGTGAACTTCCTGAACTCTCAGGGGCGGTTGGCGGAAGCGGAGGGAGAGGCAGAGATCTGGCGAGACCTCCGTATGAAGCTCTTCATCGATCCGGAGGAGATGAAGGCCCTCTACGAAGACTCGCCCCAATGGCTCCAGGATCTCATGGACGGGTGGGCCGATGGGTTGAACTATTTCCTGCACACCCATCCCGAGGTGCAGCCAAGAGTCCTTACCCACTTCGAGCCGTGGATGGCCCTGACCTTCAGTGAGGGGAGCATCGGTGGGGATATCGAGCGTGTGAGGTTGGGTGAGTTGGAGGCTTTCTACGGGGGAGAGCCCAGGATGACGCTGCAGAGGGCAGCATCGGAAGAGTTCGAGGGGAAATCCGGCGTTCCTGGAGCGACCCCACAGGTGGGTGGGTCCAGACTAGCGAGTGGGTTGACCCCCGTTGCTGCGTTGGCTGAGGCTGCTGGGGAGTCCTTCGAACCCACTGGATCAAACGGCATCGCCATCGGCCCTTCCAATACCGTGAACGGAAATGCTCTCCTTCTGATCAACCCCCACACCTCATTCTTCTTCCGGCATGAAGCCCACGTGACCAGCGATGAGGGGCTGAATGCCTACGGCGCTCTGACGTGGGGTCAGTTCTTCATCTATCAGGGCTTCAATGAGACCGCCGGCTGGATGCATACCTCCAGCAGCGTGGACAACATCGACGAATTCCTTGAAACGGTCATCGAGAACGAAGAAGGGTTGTTCTACGAGTATGGCGACGAGCTGCGCCCGGTGCAGGTCCGGGAGGTGACCGTCTCCTATACGACAGACACCGGGATGGCCCAGCGTGTCTTCACAGTCTACCGCACCCACCACGGTCCCATCGTGAGAGGTGTGGACGGGAAATGGGTGGCCATGGCTCTAATGGAAGAGCCGATGGACGCATTGATTCAATCCTACTCCAGAACCAAGGCAAAAAACCTGGATGAGTACTTGGCGGTTATGGAGAACCACACGAACTCCTCCAACAACACACTCTTCGCCGACGCCGAGGGGAACATCGCCTACTTCCATTCCAACTTTGTCCCGGAGCGTGATCCTCGCTTCGATTATGCCCGACCGGTGGATGGAAGCGATCCCGCTACAGACTGGCAGGGTGTGCATTCCATCGATGAGAGCCCGAACGTCATCAACCCGGCGAGTGGGTGGGCGTACTGCACGAACAACTGGCCGTACTCCGCCGCCGGAGTGAGCAGCCCCCGCCAGGCTGACTATCCCTACTATATGGATGTGGGGAGTGAGAACTTCCGGGGAATCCACGCCATTGGGCTCCTTGAGGGAAAGACGGACTTTTCCCTCGACGGCCTTCTGGAAGCAGCCTTTGACAGTTACCTGCCCGGTTTTGAAGGGCTGGTCCCGGCTCTGATACGGGCCTATGACGGTACACCGGCTTCGGACCCCTTGAAAGCGAGGCTGGCCGGTCCAGTGGAGGCGCTTCGGGGTTGGGACCTGAGGTGGGGGGTGGAGTCGGTTCCGACCTCCTTGGGGATCTTCCTGGGCGATGCCGTCATGCCCATGGTTCGGGACGATGCAAGGGCCGCGGGCATGAACGTCTACGACTACCTGGCCACCAGGGCCACCCCCCGTCAACTTTTGGAGGGGCTGGCAGCGGCCACCGATCGTCTGGAAGAGGACTTTGGAAGCTGGCAGACTCCGTGGGGCGAGATCAATCGTTTCCAACGACTTACCGGTGCTATCGTTCAGCCCTTCAGCGACGAGGGCCCAAGCACGCCCGTAGGTTTCACCTCTTCCCGGTGGGGTTCACTGGCTTCCTTCGGGGCTCGCCGCTACCCTGGAACGAAGCGCTTCTATGGCACCAGCGGGAATAGCTTCGTAGCTGTGGTGGAATTCGGGGAACGGGTCCGGGCCAGGGCCGTTACGGCCGGGGGGTTGAACAGCGATCCCAACTCACCGCATTTCAACGACCAGGCCGAACGTTACGCGACGGGTGATCTGAGGGATGTCTATTTCTACCCGGAGCAACTGGAGGGTCATATCGAGGCGGAGTACCATCCCGGCGGTTGAGGCCCCTCAGGCCCCCCGGTAGAGCACCTCCTGTCCCGGCCACCACCACCGGCCCATGACCTCGTAGGCCGCCAAGGCGATCTCCGGATCGAATTGAGTGCCTGCCATGTCGCGGATTTCCGCCAGTGCCTCGCCCCGGGACCTGGATCCCCGGTAGGCACGGGAAGTGGTCATGGCGTCCAGAGAGTCCGCCACCGCGATAACCCGGGCCAGGAGGGGAATCTCCTCCCCGGAAAGACGGTCCGGGTACCCGGTACCGTCCCATCGCTCGTGATGGGACCGGATGGCACCGAGGATCTCTTTGTCATCGCTGGCGGGAAGAACGATGCGCTCACCGACCACCGTGTGATCCCGGACGTTCTGCCACTCCTCTTCGGTCAGTGCACCCTCTTTGTTCAGGGTGCTCTCTCGAACTCCGATTTTCCCAATGTCATGGAGAGTGGCGGCCAGCCTCAGCTTGTCTGCGTCCACTCCGTGGGGGAGCCCTTCTGAGATGGAAAGGGCGAGGCGTGTGACCCGGGCAGAGTGGCCCCTGGTATAGGGGTCCTTTGCCTCCAGGGCTTCGACCAGCGAGTACACATTTCCGAAGTGAAGCCCTCCGGCATGAACCGATCTGTTCAGGATCTGGGCTTCCAGGAGTTGGATACGGTCCTCGAGGCCCGACTGTCGGGCCCGTTCGTCCAAGGCCCGCTGCACGGTCTCGACCAGTACATGCCTTTTGAAGGGTTTCAACAGGTAGTCGAAGGCCGAGAGCCGAACCGCATCAATTGCCGTCTCCACCTCTCCCCGGGCGGTGATGAGAAGGAAGGGGACCTCGGGCCAGATCTCCCGAAGGTCTCTCGCGATTTCTAGCCCCGAGCCGTCAGGAAGGTGAATGTCGGTAACCAGAAGGGACGGGGTTTCCAGAAGGAGGAGGTCTCGGGCTTGCTTCACCGAGGATGCCAAGGAAACCCGGTGGCCCTCGGCTTCCAGGATGGAAGCGAGAACCCTCCTCACACCTGGCTCGTCATCGACGAGGAAGATGGAGTCGGTTGGTATGGAAGGATCTTGATCCGTCATCGACGCAACACCGCTTCCGACACCCGCCGGGGCGGGAACAAGAGTGGAACCACTTCGATTCAGGTTGGTGCCCTGCCCACCTCTTTGAATCGGTTTTCCGTTTCTCTCAGGATCGGCAGCCGAGGGTCGGAAGTTTAGCCTTTCCTTTGCTGGGCCTTTCATGCCTCCCCTTGGGGGATCGGGTCGGTCCATTCGTATGTATAGCAAAGGGGGAACGGCATCGCCTTCGGATGGCAAATGCGATACCATGAACCCCGCAGAGGTCGGGTCGGGAAACACGCACCTCCCATTCTGGAGGGAGTCATGGCAAAGCACCTTCTGGCAGGGGTCCTTCTTCTGGTTCTGACGGCCTGTGCGGCTGGTACCTCCGGCGGGTCCAGGACGAATCCTAACCTCATCACCCGGGCGGAGATCGATGATGCAGGCCCTTCCACGGTCTATGATTTGATCCAGAAGCTACGCCCCGTTTGGCTCCGGGAGCGGGGTGCCGTGAGCTTCACCGACGAAACGGATCTGGTGGTTTACCTGGACCGGAGCCGGATGGGAGGCCGGGAAGAGCTTCGGAATCTCTACACCAACAATGTGGAGACTGTGGAGTTTCTGGATGCTCGACGGGCCACCAATCGATTTGGTTCCGGTCATGTCAACGGCGCCATTCTGATCCAGACAAGGTCATAGGCGATCGAGGCCGAACCCTGCCGGCGTCTGGCAAAAACAATGATCTCAGCTCGTTGGAAAACCGGTTCTCTTACGGTTCTACTGGCCCTCTGGGCCTGTGACTCGACGGGGACCTCGCCCCCCGAGACGCTCGATGTAGAGTTGAGGGCGGACTTCGAAGGGGCCTCGCTGCAAAGTTGGAGTCAGAGCTCCCCAGGGACCTTCAGTCTGAGAGTACGAAAAGACACCAACTCAGAATTTGCCCGCTGGTATTCCTTCAAGGTGTCGGGGGGGAGTGGGGAGGACCTTTCCTTTCGGATCATCAATGCCGGCGAACTCTCTGCTGCCGACGCATTCTCGTTCAATCGACCTGCGGTAAGCACGGATGGGGGTGCCACCTGGGATCGGATCCCCTCCGCCAGCTACGATGCCGGGGTTTTCGAATTCCATTTTACTCCCGCAAATGACGACGTATGGATCGCCCTCGGCCCGGTGTACAACGTTTCCCGCTGGGAAACCTTGGTCGATGAGATTCAGGATCACTCCATGGTGGATTCTCTGGAGGTCATCGCCCAAACCCTCCAGGGCCGCCCACTCCACCTCATAAAAATCACAGATCCTTCCGTTCACGATTCCCTGAAGGGGGCTGTCTGGGGGGTCGCGCGACAGCACCCTGCGGAGGTGGGTGGATCCTGGATGGTTGAGGGATTGATTCGATGGGTCCTCTCCGAAGACCCCCAGGCTGAGGCGCTCCGAAGACAGGCAGTCTTCTATCTCGTCCCCTTCATGAACCCAGACGGGGTGGCTCTCGGCAACTACCGGGTGAATTCGGTTGGTGCGAACCTGAACCGGGAGTGGGCCAACCAGGACCCAGGCACGGCTCCCACTGTTTCGGCGGTCGCCAGCCGCATTCGGGATTTTGTCGCCTCGGGTCGGCGGTTTGAGTTCTTCGTGGACTTCCATGCCTATTCGTCGCTGCGAAAAAACTTCTTCTTCTACAGCGGCTTGGATCGGGCCCCACCCCAGGCGGTCCTGGAGATCGAGACGTTGATGTCCCGCTTCCAGGAGGTCAACGGCGATTTCACCCGGGCCGGATCCGGTCCATCCTCTGATGACACTCGATTGGCCCGTGGCTGGGTCTTCGAGAGCTTCGGGACCCAGGCCGTCACCTTCGAATGCTCGTACCAGGACATTACCTACGGGCCCGGTGCAGGGACCTATATGACACCGGCCCGATACCAAGCTCTGGGCGAAGGGTTGGGTAGGAGTTTGGCGGAGGTCTTATTTGGGGTGGGTGGGTAGCTGGCCGTGGCAGTCCGCGAAACCTCTCGGATCTGGGAAGAGGGGAGTTCCCCAGGGGAGTCCAAACCGAAGGACCGGGTTCAGGTATGGAGCTCCACTACGTCCCCCTCCTCCAGGACATGGTGTTCCTGGACTGATTGGCCGTCGAAGGTGCTGGTACCCCAGATTCGGGCGAACTTGATTCCCTGAGCGACCTCCTTGTGGATCGCCTTGGCCAGGTCTTCTACGGTGCTTCCCCGGCGGAGAGTGAAAGGGCGGGTCATGTCGGGGTCCTTACGAGGCTCTTTGCTGTAGATCCGCATGATGTCCAGGGCTTCGAAACAAGCGGGGCCTAGCGCCTCCAGCCCCTCTCCCGTGGTTGTCGACACTGGAAGCTGAGGCCAGGGGACCTCCACGAGCTCGGCCAGGGCATCCAGGTCGTCCCGGGCTCCGGGAAGGTCCATTCCCGTGGCCACAAGCAGGGTTGGCTTGTAGGTCCAGCCGGGTCGGGGTGCTTCCGGCTGTTTCCCACCGGCCGGAAAGAGGCCGATTGCTTTCCCGGAAAGGAGCTCCTGCACCAGATCCACCCCCTGAAGGGGAGCCGATGCGGAGATCACCAGCCAGACCAGATCCGATCCTCGGATGGTGTCGTACACCCAGGGTTCGACGTGCTCGTGGCAGAGGGGTGGGAGGTCTACCAGCTGGAAGGACACGTCCTCAAAGGGCATCATTCCTGGCGATGCCTTGAGGGTGGTCATGGGATAGGGAGCCACATCAGGTTTTGCGTGGGTCAGGGTGGCCACCAGGCTGGATTTCCCGGCATTTGGTGCTCCCACCAAAGAAATCTGCCCCGCACCCTCCTTTGGGATCTTGTGGCTTTGCCCTCTGGAGGGGCCCTTCTTTTTCGGCTCCTGCTTCAGCTTGGATAGCCGAGATCGAAGGTCGGCCTGGAGGTGCTCCGTTCCCTTGTGCTTTGGGATGACTCGGAGCATCTCTTCGAGAGCCGCTATCTTCTCTTCCCGGGTGACCGCGGCCTTGTACTTGGCTTCGGCTGACCGATAAACTGGGGTGAGGTTGGCAGGCATTCCCCTCCTCCACTGGAAAATTCCGCGTAGTTGTGGGAACCGGACGCACCCTGAGCCGTTCCCCACCCAACGATGAATCCCGGCCCGGCCCGGGGCAAGGAAAGGAGACATCTTCATGTCGTTGAGCCAAGGGCTTCTTCCAGAGTTTGATCAGGAGATGGCCAAAACCAGATCGATCCTGTCCCGGATTCCCATGGACAAGTTCGACTGGAAACCCCATGAGAAGTCGTTCAGCATGGGCGACCTTGCCAACCATGTTGCCAGGATGGCCGGTTGGGGGATGTCGACCATGAGCACCGACTCGCTGGATTATGCCCCGGTTGACGGCCCCCCTCCGGAACCGCCAATCGCCAGGACTTCGGAAGAGCTGTTGGCCCTCTTCGATGAGTCGGTGGCTGGATTTCGGGAGGCTGTCGAGAAAGCGACGGATGACGATTTTATGGCACCCTGGACCCTCCAGGCTGGTGGGGAGGACCTCTTCACGATGCCCCGGGGCGCCGTAGTTCGAACCCTGATCCTGAATCACATCGTCCATCACCGAGCGCAGCTGACTGTCTACCTGCGTCTCAATGATCTTCCGGTGCCAGGGCTATACGGCCCGTCCGCCGACGAGGGGCCCGCCTGACGGTGTCTCTGCCTGAGACATGCGATTCCCGGGACGCCTAGGCCAGAGGGAGAATGTCGCCTCAGGAGGGGATGGCCTCAAAGAGGTTTGACCGGAACGCAGATCTCGACGAGGTGCTTCCCCTGGGGGTGTTCATCGGGGTTGTTGAGATACCGCTCGAAGGGGAGGCCGTCGGCGGGTTGGTAGCCGCTTTCCGGGAGCCAACCCCCGTAGACGGTATTCCAGGCCGCTTCATACTGATGGGGCTCCAGCTCGAAACGAGCTTGGGCGTATCGGCCGGCGGGCATCTGCATCTTTCCGATCTCGCCGGAGACTTCTGTCTCCTCCGGCACGGTGATGCCTACGCTCGTCCTGAGCTTGGCCTCTTCCGTAACGGCGGGATCGTCGTGGTAGATGGACAGGATCTGGGTAGCAGGGAATCGGAGCAGGTTCCTCGGACCCGCCCACTGGAAGAGTCTTCCGAAGAGATTCTGGAATAACTCCGAATCGCCTGCGTAGGGACCCACGTGCCTGATATAGGCTACCGTCACTTCTGGAAGGTCCTCTACCCGCATCTCCATCTTCAACTCATCGGCCATCTTTCTACTCCCTCGGCGCAGTTGGTTTTCATCGGGCATCACAACTGAAGGATAAGCGGTGGGGTTTTGGGGGTCTTTGCCGTCCTTGCCATCCTCTGTGCTTCCCTTGCTCACCTCTCGCATAGAGCCCTTTCGCCAACCGGAAGGGCTGACGCCGAAGGTTGCTTTGAATGCCCGGGAGAAGGATGCATGGTTTCTGTATCCCACATCATGGGCGACCCGTGTTACCGAGGTCCGAGGGTGGGTTCGGAGGAGGGCAGCGGCTTTTTCCAACCGTATCCGCTGGACGAACTGGCTCACGGGCTCGCCCATGAGCGCCGAAAAGATCCGATGAAAATGAAAGGGGGAGAAGAAGGCTGCACGGGCGATTTTCTCCAGAGTGAGTTCCTCCTGGAGGTGTGACTCGATGTAGTCTACTGCTCGGTTGATACGAGCCCAGTATTCCTGCCGCCGCCTCTTTTCTACTGACATGACCCTCCCTTCGCTCCCTTCAAAGGTCCTGGCGTTGGAAGTTCAGGAAGGCCGCAGGGACCAGAGCCAGGCTGATCCCGAGCAGGACCCAAATGTCCCGAGGGGCCAATCCAGCCTGAGCTGCCCGGGCTGGATCGAAGTAGAAGAAGGGGCTGAGGTACCGCGCGGTCTCCAGCAGGTCCCAGTAGTCACCCATGAAATCCAACCAGTAGAAGAGAAGGGTGATCCCAACGGCCTGTGCAGTGGCGATGCCACGGCGCGGAGCCTCGGTGGAGAACAACAGGCCATAGCTCCCCACTGCCATCAACAGGAGGAATAGGACAAGAGCCGATGGGAGGTAGTCCGTCCACCCAACATCTACGGGGGCGACTACGATCATCAAGCCGAAGGCACTTCCGGCCAGGACCATCGCAGAGATGAGCAGGACCGTGAATAAAACTGACAGGAGGTTTGCACCCAGATAGGCCCTTCTGGGAACGGGCTTGGAGAGAATCAGCTCGAGAATCTCGGACTCGCGTTCCTGGGCTGGGACCGTGGCCATCACGATCACAAGGGCGATTCCAGAGATAAGGACCAGCGGATGTTGGTACCCAAAGGAGATGGTGCCTGCGAAGGACCCGAATCCGAACTGGTTGAAGATGACGTCGACGAGCCCAGGAGGGATGAGGGTCTGGAGAAACGCCCGGAACTGGGGACCGAGATCCAATCGAGCAGCAAACCAGACCATGGCCAACTGGAATAGGAATAGCCCCAAGGATAGAACTCCGAGGAGGCCCAGGTGGTGTCGGATGTTCCGAAGAAAGATGGCGCGGATCATTCTGGAGCTTCCTGGTTGCGGTAAAACGCGTTGAAAGCGTCTTCCAGATTTGGCTCCGGAAAGCTCAGGTGCTCTACCGGGCTTGCGGCAAGGACGCCAAGGAGTGGCTGAATTTCTCCTGGGACAGCAAGCTCGACCCGGTTGCCCGATGTCCTTTCAACCACCGCTCCGACCCGGATCAGGGCCGCTACGGGGGGCGGGCCCCTGAAGTCCACAACCATTCGTCGGGTGGCCGCTTCCCGAGACTCGGCGACGGTGAGAAGTGCGGCCAACCTCCCTCCTCGTAGCACCGCGACCCGGTCGCAGGTCCGGTCCACCTCGGAAAGGACGTGGGAGGAGTGAAAGATGGTGCCACCCCGGTCTCGAGCTTCCATCATGAGCTCGAAAACCACCTCTCTGACCAGGGGGTCGAGCCCTGTGGTGGGTTCGTCGAGGATGAGCAGTTCAGGTTCATGCTGAAAGGCGCAAACCAGACCCAGTTTCTGCTTCATCCCCCTTGAATATTCACGGACCTTCCGGTCCAGGTCGGAGAGGCCCAATCCCAGACGATGACAAAGGGAGTCCCGACGGTGGAGGAACTCTGGGTCCCCTGGGTGTCCATCCAGATCGGAGAGGAAGCGAAGGGTCTGACGTCCGCTCATCCTTCCGTCGAGGGAGAGCTCTCCAGGGAGGTATCCGATGCGACTTCGGATTCCCGGGACGCCGGCGGGGGTACCGAAGAGGAATGCCTCTCCCCGGGTGGGACGGATGAGGTCCAGAAGCAGGCGGATGGTGGTGGTCTTTCCCGCACCATTGGGACCCAAGAACCCGAAGATCTCCCCAGGTTGGATTTCCAGGTCCAGATTCTCCACCCCTACCGTTTTACCGTAGAAACGGGTCAGTGCCCGAGTCGTGATGACTGGAGTGGGGGGGCTCATCAGCCTCTCTCGTGTGAGGCCCAGATCCTGCCAGGGCCGGCTTCTACCTCAGCTTCCCGTACACCTCCCGGTCCATGACAAGGCGGGCTCCCTTCAGGGGCTGACCGTTCAAGGTCACCCCATCCGGCCCAGCCAGAAGCGTGTTCTCATGGAAACCCGGGAAGGTGATCTCCTCATCCGGAGGAGGGCCCGCGGACACGCGAAGTTCCGTTCCAGGGGTGGCCTCCGGAGCCAGCAGAAGGCCCAACCGGCCTTCTTCGTTCTCGGAGGCCAGGAGCATCCCCTGACTCACCTCGCCCCGCAATTTCGCGTGCGCCAGGTTGGCCACGACCACGATGGGTTTTCCAACCAGCTCCTGGGGCTCGTAGTGGCCCACGATGCCTCCAACGATCTGCCGTTCTTCGTTGCCCAGATCGATCTTCATGACCAGAAGGCGGTCCGCATTCGGATGGTCCCATGCATCCAGTACCCGGGCCGCCCGGAGGTCAGGAACGGGAGGAGTCTGGGGGGGCTCCTGGGCTTCTTGTTGAATCTCCTCGGTCATGCTTCAGCCCTCTCTTCCGGTGGTGGCATCGGCTTCTGCTTCCGTCCGGAAGAGACGCCCCGTGGTGATCTCCTGAACAATCCGATCGGCGTCGTAGACCTTGTCCATGGCCTCTCGGATGGCTCGGACATCGACCATGATGTTCCGGCCCCGCTCGGGCAGGAGGATGAAGTCCCGGCTCAACCCTTCGATGTTCCGGTCGAAGTTCAATCCCACGATTTCCAGATCGGTTGTGACGGCCGGGGAGCCGGAGTTGCCGCCGTAGGTGTCAGCAGTGGAAATGAAATTCAGGGGTGTTGAGAGGTCCAGGTCGGGATGGGGGGGAAGCCATCGGCTTGGCAGGTTCCACTCGGTCTCGGGCCCATACGAGAAGTAGTGATCATAGAGTCCGAAGAAGGTGGTATAGACCGGAGCCAGCGTGCCGTTGTACTCGTAGGGCATCACGACACCGTCGGTGATTCGAGGTGAGCTTGAGGCGTCGGGTGGGACATCGGCCCCATAAACCGCATAGCGGGCCCGGCCCAGTTCGGCAGCCAGCTCCCGCTCGGCGTCCAGGAGGGGCCCATACCTTTGGGTGAACCCTGCGTAGGCGGGAAGGATGGCTCGGGCCAGGACAACAGCTGGATCATCCGCCGGAATTCCATCGCCCTCCAATGCGGCTGTCGTCCTGCTCCGATTGCTGAGAACGGAGGTGGACCGCATGGCGGTGACGGCACCCTCTACGCTTCTCCCTCCCAGTGCAGCTTCCGTCACCGGATGATCCGGCCCCAGGTTCCGTAGAAAATCACCGAGTCGCTCGTAGAGAAACGCTTCCTCCATCTCCTCAGGGTGGTCGGGGATTCGGGTCAGAGCTGCCCTCATGGCCTCGAGGGTGTCGGAGGGTGAACCCATTTCCCCCGCCATGAGGAGGTTGGCTGCCGCCAGACCTCTACGGAGAATGCTGGCCTCCGTGCTCCCCCTCCCGAGGCTGGTGAAGGCAGCTAACTCCGGGCCAACGTCTCGCTTCTGTTCCTGGATCTCTGCCACTCGCGCGAGAAGCTCGCCGTACCGTTCCCGTAGCTCCCGATCCGCCTCCAACGCCTCCCGAAAAAGCCGCTCACCGTCGGCTTTTCGGGCCATGATCACCGGATCGTTCAAGGCTTCTAGCCGACCGGTGTTGGCCTTGAGAGAATTGGAGAGCCCGAACATGGTGTTTCGGAGACCCATGGCTTCGCCCTGTTCCGGATAAGCCCGAAAGAACTCCCGCATCACACCGAGCCGGCTTCCCAGGAAGGATTTGTTCGCGGCAACGGAGTAGTCACGCTGGAATTCCAGCTGGGCCACCGTGTTCAGGCGATTGGTCGGACCGGGGTTTCCGATAACGAAGACGACGCTTCCATCCTCCACCCCGTTTTCACTCCAGGAGAAATACTGATCTGTCTTCAGGGGTTCTCCATCACGGCCATACACACGCAAGAAGGCGAAGTCCAGGGCGTACCGTGGATAGGTGAAGTTGTCTCCGTCCCCCCCGAAGAACCCCATCTGCAGCTCCGCAGCGGCTACAAGTCGAATGTCAGTGTATCTGCGGAAGGTATAGGCAGAGTAGCGACCGCCATTGTAGAGGGCGGTGACCTCAACCCGTACGACCCCCTCCCCCCCCTGATGTTGTTGAAGGATGCGGTCCCGGATGGTGCCGAGGACTTCGCTGCGTAGCTGTTGTCTTTCCTGATCGTCACTGGCTCGGTCGGTGGCAGCGAAGACCTCATCGCTGACGTCCTCTGCGGCGATGAGTTGGTCCACGTAGTAGTTCGGGATGGGACGTTCTTCCTCCAGTGAGGGGGCGTAGAACCCATCGTCCAGAAGACTCTCGCCTTCTCGGGTCACACGGACCACAGCGCTCCCGCGCACGCAGTGGTGGTTCGTGACCACGAGTCCGTTGGGGGAGACGAACGCCGCCGAGCACCCGGGGATTCGCAACGCCGCTAGACGGGCCTTCTCGAACCAGTCCTGGTTGGCGTTGAAGCCATAGGTCTCGGTGAAATATGACATGGGTGCGTTCTCGAATGTCCACATCTTTCCCATATCGAAACGGCCGGCCCGCACAGTGTCCAGATTCACTGCGCCGGCCTGGGCCTGGACGGTTGAGGGCGAAAGAAGGGGCAGGAGAGCGACGAGAAGGGCGCCGTTTACTTTCTTCATCTTGCGGTGTTTCCTGTCGGTCGGTTCAGCCAAGAGTCGAAATACCCATAGTAAGGTACATTATGGTGTTGGGCTCGTTTGGTCAGCCCCCGGCCGTGGGGCTTGACGGGAGCCCGCCGGCGGGGAAGTTGGCTCCACCGCGACCTCTGATATTCGAAGCCTTGACCTCGGCGGCGACGCCCTCGGCTCCGACATCGAATAGCCCCTTACGCAGCGCGCTGTAGCCACCAGTCTCCTCGTAGCGGGTCATCGTGT
>CBDUAX010000027.1:0-17030 GCA_965365235.1 uncultured bacterium | reverse complement strand
TGCCGACGTCGAGCCGCACCAACTCGTCGGACCCAGGTGGCAGTTGGATGTGGCGGGGCACTACGCCAGACCCGATGTGTTCGAACTCCGAGTCCGACGAGATCCAAGGCCGGGCATGGTTTTCGACGACGGGGGCGGGTGGGCAGAAGCCGAATCCGAGTAGGCAGGGTCGTGCCCAGGCTGCTCCGCAGGAGACCCGACCAATAGCGTCCTTTTGGGGGAAAACGTGAGATCCATCGATTTCGGGCGACACAGCTCGGACTATGCTAGGTACCGTCCGGGGTTCCCTGCCTCCTTCTTCTTCAGACTCGGGTCTATCGTGCCCATTGGGGGTTCCTCGTCCCTGGACCTCGCCACTGGTCCCGGAACCATCGCGCTTGAACTTGCTGCTCTCGGGAGCACAGTAGTGGGGATCGACGTCTCTCCCGGCCAGATCGCTACGGCCGAAGGTGTTTCCAGGGAGCGAGGTCTCGGGGACAGAGTGCGCTTCAAGGTAGCCCGGGCAGAGGAGACTGGGCTGGAAGAGGGGTCCTTCGATCTGGCCACCGCCGGCCAATGTTGGCACTGGTTCGATAGTGCGGCAGTGATGGTGGAAATGCAGCGGGTCCTTCGGCCAGGTGGGTTCTTGGCGGTAGCGTACTATTCCTACCTTGCTGAGCACTCTGCAGTGGCCAGGGAAACAGAAGAACTCATTTTGGCCTTTTACCCCTCCTGGACCATGGCCGGATCGGATGGGATGTACCCGGAACGGATCGACGAGTTGATCCATGCCGGATACGAGCTGGTTGAGCAGTTTTGCTACCACCAGGATGAGGAGTTTTCTCATGCCCGGTGGCGCGGGCGAATGCGGACCTGCAACGGGGTGGGTTCCGGCCCTCTGTCCCCCTCCGAGGTGGAACGGTTCGACCGTGAGTTGGAGCGTCTTCTGAGAAGGAACCATCCCGATCCCCTGACCGTGGAACACCGAGTGTGGTGTGTGGTGGCAAGAACCCCTGACCAGAAGAAAGATGGATGAAGATCGAGAAGATCGCTGAAGACGTTTGGCGTATTCCGCTCATGCAACCCGACCTGGTGAACGTCTACATCCTGGAGGATGTCCTGATCGATTCCGGGGGTCGTTTTGCTCACCGGAAACTCCTGCCACTTCTGAGCGACCGGACGCTCTCCGGCCATGCCCTCACCCACGGGCACTTCGACCATCAGGGCTCGAGCCACACGATCTGCCAGCACCTCCAAATTCCGCTGTTCTGTGGGGCTGGGGACCGACAGGCGGTGGAGTCGGGGGACCTGGTGGCCCTGATGCCGGACCCGGGAGTTCTTTTGACCTTTATTTCCCGGTCCCTGGCCGGTCCGGGCCATCCGGTGTCGGCCCCCCTTTCAGAGGGGGATCTGATCGGAGGATTCACCGTGATCGAAACTCCTGGCCACACCCCAGGGCACGTCGCTTTCTGGAGGGAAGAGGACGGAATACTCATCCTCGGGGATGTCCTCTTCCACCGAAACCCTGTGACCTTCCGCAGGGGCCTTTCCGAGCCCTTCGTGTTCGCTACCTTTGACCCGAAGGCCAATCGAGATTCGGCTCGGAAGCTGGCCGCCCTGGAGCCGAAGGTGGTCTGTTTCGGCCACGGTGCACCGTTGGCCCATGGGGAACAGTTCACTCGTTTCGTCGAAGGCCTTCCTCGGGCCTGAGGTCTGGAGGATCAGGTGATCTCTTTTCGAAAGCATCCGGATCTGGATGTAGTCTTGTTCCCCATCGCGGTGATGCGCGGAAGGTGGCTCTGGTGGTCAGCAAAGAGATTGACTTCGGCCTATCACGGATTCTTTGGCCTTTATGGAGGCCGCACCGGACGATGTGAGGGTCTTCCGGATGATGGAAGAAGCTGAAGACTGAGTCTCCATTCCGTAGGGGGGACTCTCCCCTCCGTCCGCCGCTTTTTTGCCTTCTAGGCCTGTTTCTTCTTGTGCCTCCGGCCTCGGTCACTGGTCAGGAGCCGGGGAGACTGGGCGGTAGAGGGGAGGAGCCAGGCGTGTGGGGTGTGCTGGAGATCCCCAGGGACCCTGGCCCCCACCCGGCAGTAATCATCCTCCATGGCTCGAGCGGATGGAGGACTCTCTATCCCGAGATGGGTAGGATCTTTGCCGATTCGGGCTTTGTTTCTGTTGCTCTGGATTACTATGCGGAAACGGGCGGGGCGGCGGTGGGATCAGAGGAAAAGCTAGAGAAGTGGGAGGATTGGCGGAGAACCGTACAACGTACAACCGCCTACCTGGCCTCGAGGCCTGAAGTAGATGGAAATCGGATCGGCCTCATCGGTTTTTCCCGCGGGGCTTTCCTGGCCGTCTCGGTGGCGACCTCCCTGCCTGAGGTGAAGGCGGTGGTCGACTTCTTTGGAGGTGGGGGTGGCGGTACACGCGCCCTCAAGGAAGAAACTGCCGGGTTCCCTCCTCTATTGATCCTTCATGGTGAGCGAGACTCCGTGGTTCCCGTGTCCTTCGCCCGACAGTTGCGCCGGGCGGTGCTGGAGGGTGGCGGTTCGGTGGAGATGGTGATCTACCCGGGACAGGAGCATGCCTTCAACTTTCCGGGAATCGCCTCATACTCTCCCGATGAAGCTGCCGACGCACTCCAAAAGGCGATGACCTTTCTCCGAACCCACCTTGGGGGGTGACGGTTCGTCCGGGGTCGAACAAGGAGCGGATGGGGGCTCCTCTGCCCGGGGGTCCTGGGGGGTGGACGAGGGCGGTTGACGTCTCGGCCAGGTTCCGCGAAATTTCCTTGCCCGCGGTAGAACCCGCAGGCACAGTCTAGTAAGGGCGGTGGTCTCGTTCTTGGAGACCGGCGCCCTTTTTGAATGGTGACCAGGTTGGTCACAAACCGCGCGGAACACCCGCGCAATGGAGCAGTCGGGAGGTCCGTGTTAGCGCGTCTCCGGCTAGCACACAAAAAGGAGCGCAGCAATGCGTACCAAGGGAACAGTAAAGTGGTTTAACGACCAAAAGGGTTTCGGATTCATCACACCTGACGATGGGAGCCGGGACTGTTTCGTACATCACAGTGCGATTCAGGCAGAGGGTTTCAAGAGCCTTTCCGAAGGCGCTCAGGTGGAGTTCGATATCGTCGAGGGGGCCAAGGGTCCCGCTGCGGAGAACGTCGTCTCGGTCTGAGCCACGACGTGCCGCGAAGTACACTTCAGGGCCATCCCAAACCTTTGGGGTGGCCCTGAAGGTTTTCTGGGGCGTCGGGCTCTGAGTCAGTCCGGATCTGGCTTTCGGTTTCCTGGGTTCCCAGCTAACCTGCTCCGCGCCAGCGTCCCGGGCTGGCCCACGATCGGTGAAAGGGGGAATCGCCGAAGGACGGCGGGGCCGTTAGGATCGGGTTGCCCGGAAAAGACAGCCAGGAGGAACTTGTGCAGGGAGAAAACGAAGCAGACTCCGGGACCCCTCCTCCTTTTGAGAAACGCCCTCCTTCACGCCGCCACGATGTCGATTGGCTCCGGACCCTGGCCCTGGGGCTTCTGATCCTCTTCCACATACTTCTCAGCTTTCAGTCCTGGGCAGCTTCCAGCGGATTCCCCCAGAATGACGACCTTCTGGAGGAGTTGGTGCCCTTCATCTCCATGCTCTCCGTTTGGCGGATCCCGCTGCTCTTTCTGATCTCTGGAATGGGGGTTCGCTTCGCCCTGGAGCGCCGCGACTGGAAACAGTTGTTGAGAGACCGAACGGTCCGGATTCTGTTCCCTTTTCTCTTCGGGACCTATCTGCTCGGTTCCATTCTCCTTTTCGGATTACCCTCTCTAGGATGGGACGCCGACTTCATGCCCAACTTCGGGCACCTCTGGTTCCTCCTTAACATCTTCCTCTATGTCGTGTGGTTACTCTCACTCCTGGTCTTTTTGAAAGACCATCCGGACAGTGGGTTCCTCCGGTTCCTGTCAAGAGTGATTCGGTGGCCTCTGGGTCTGTTCCTCTTTGCCTTGCCCCTTATGATCGAGGCCTGGCTGGTGGATCCGGAGTATTTTGGGCTTTACGTGGACAACGTGCATGGGTGGTTGTTGGGCCTCCTCTGTTTTTTCATGGGGTTCGCCTTTATCTCGACTCAGGAAGTCTTTTGGCCTGCCGTTGTGAAGATTCGCTGGCCTGCCACCATTGTAGCGGCTTCCCTTTTTTCCGTGCGACTCTTTGTCTTTGAGCTCGAGGAAGTCCTCCCTTGGCTTACGGCACTCGAGTCCACAAGCTGGATGCTGGCCGCTATCGGCTTCGGTGCTTCGTACCTCAACCAGCCGTCCCGCACCCTCGGGTATCTCAGCCAAGCGGTCTACCCGGTATACATTCTTCACCTTCCTATCCAGTTTTTCCTGGCCTACTTCCTCCTCCCACTCCCCATTTCTGCCTACCTGAAACTGACTCTGCTGTTGGCCGGGACATTTGGCGTTTGCTTCCTCCTCTATGAGTATTTCCTCAAGCGACTGAAGTGGATCAGGCCTCTGTTCGGGATGAAGCTGACCCGAGCCTGAGGCTGGCACTTCCCCGTGGGTCAGGGTGGGTCGCAGGCTCGGGCCAGGGCCGTGGTTGGCCCCTCTGGTCTTCTTGAGTGGACGCCAAGCTGAGAGTTGGCCAGGGTTTTTGGGGGAGGCGAAGCTGAACCAGACCTTCGAGGCGGTCATGGTGATCGAAAGACTCGGCGAGGCGTTGAGAGCCGGGTATGCCATGTTCCTACAGGCCGAGGCGACTGATCTGGCGGAGATGCGCGAATGGGGCCGGTGATGGACCGTGCCTTGCCATCCGGTGTCACAAAGCTGTGGAAAGGAACGTTCTTTCGGTATCGAGTTTAGTGGCGCGTTTTTGGAAAGGGGGGACGATGAAGATCCGTGACCAGCGTCGATCCTTCGTCGGCGTTGCGATCCTCCTGGTTTTGGTGGGGTGTGGCGCCAGTGATCTTCTCGGTCCGGAGGCAGCCCAGGGGATCGAAGGAGTGGTTCTTCTGGGGCCACAATGTCCTGTCCAAACGCTGGAAGATCCCTGTCCGGACCTCCCCTACCAAGCCTGGATCCGCGTTCGGAATGGGGAGGGCGATCGGGTCACTCGGGTCCAATCCGGACCGGACGGCCGGTTCCGGATCGGCCTCCGGCCGGGTGAGTACGTACTTGACCCAGAGTCGGGAAACCCCTTCCCGGTCGCTGACGATCAGGCGGTGGAAGTGGAGCCCGGCTCCTATACGGAGGTGACGGTCTCCTTCGACACCGGGATCCGGTAGGTCGCCAGCCATTCTCCGAGAAGTCCCTTGTATTTCCCCCAGGTGGGTAGCATCCTGCTCTTCTCCAGGACCGGTATGGTTCGGGCGTTCCTTTCCTGAGCCCGCAGGAGGTTTCCATGAATCCCGGACCGTTTCTCTCGCCAGCCACCCACTCGCTCCGGTATGATCGAGTGCGTTTCAAAGCTTCGCACAACTCTTATGCCAAGAAGATCCCCTTGGAGGAGCAACTTACCTTCCATCACTCGCATCCACACCGACGGGGTTTTCGAGGTCTCGAGCTGGATGTGCACCAAGATCGGAAGGGGTGCACCTGGTGTGTTCGCCACCTGATCGGCGACTGTTCCCGCGTTCATCGGAACCGGAAAAAGGCCCGGAGAAGAGGGCCGGACTGCCTGGGGCACTGGTTCAGGGAACTGGTGGATTGGTCCGATGCCAATCCGGGCCATGATGTGATCACGCTGACGCTGGACCTGAAGCGGATCGTCCGACGGGAGACGTTTGGGGAGGACTTCGATGAACTTCTTACCCAGAGCGGCCTCGATAAAAGCCGTCTCTTCACACCGGAGGAGTTGACCGGACCTTGGCCGACTCTCGGGGAGCTTGCCGGTCGGTTTATCGCGTGCCTTTCCGGTTTCGAGGGGGTGAAGGCCAACTATGCCCGGCAACCCGGCCGGCTCTGCTTCGCGGACCGAAGTCTGGGGCCCGGGAAGAGGCCAAAGGCGAATGATCCCAGGCTGTTTTTGAACTACAATTGGCGTGAGTTCGAAGTCGGTCAGGGCAATGTGTTCCGGCGTCCCAGAAACCGACCCTTCGTGGTCCGGGCCTACAACCTCCGAAAGGACCCTGCCCTCGGGTCATGGGACGTGGCCGCCAGAAAGGGCGTGAATATCATGTCCACAGATTGGCTTCGGAGACTCTCGGTGGGTTCCGAGCCCTTTGTCTCGATCTGACATGGCCTTCAGAACGAAGGCGGGAGGGTCGCTTCCGAAGACTCAGGGTGCCAACTCAGACGGACCCTCCCCTCTGCCTTGCCTTTGACAGCCCAGCTAATGGAGAATGGCGAGGACGTCTCCGACCAAACCCTTTGAGGATTCGGCAAAAGCCGAAATGCTGTCTTCCATTTCATTCAGTTGGCGCTGCCGACCTTTCAGGTCATCCAACATCTGGACCCTGAGTTTCTCCCAGGTCTCCAGTTTTCTCTCGATTGCCGCGGCGGCGTCTTTCGCCTCCGTGGCGTCGAGAAGTGTCACGGTCTGAGTCTTCGTGGCCAGGCCGTCGCCGTCCCGCACGGTGTGAGAGTAACTGACCTCTACTGGGTCTTCCCAGTCCTCGGCACCGGCCAACTTATACATGGAGCTGGCCACTTTCTTCAGCTGGGACACTTCCTTCTTCTTATCGGCTAGCTCGTCCGCAAGCTCCTGGGCGATGACTTTCGAGCCAGCCTTGGTGAGCTTGCTCACGTCTTTGATCGCAGAGGCCATGGGATCCGATCCGGAAACAGCCCAACCCCGCGACTCGGCGGCGGTGGTCAGGGCCCGTCGGAGTTCTTCTCGCTGCCGGACCCTGAGTTCCCGATCTTGCTTCATCCAGGCCAGGGCTAGAGACGCCATCTTTTTCGCTGCCTGGCGCGTCTCGGGGTTCCGCGTGCTGGCCATTCGTTTAACCTTCGGTTTCTGCTGAGGGATGGTTCCGCCCTCCGGTTGAAGTCGTGTCGCATTGTGCCAGGTGAGGATGGAAAATCCACCGGGCCACCTTTATTACACCACTGCGGGCTGGTTGTGCCATCGAAGACCAGGCCTGTTCCCTGGCCTGGCGAGCCGCGGGTCGGCTTCTGGCGCGTCACCGGGCTGGCCAGTACTTATCCCCATGGTAGACTCTCCCATCCTCCCCTTCTCCAAGGAGGGACACCCGTGAGCGGTGTCGCCGAGTTCCCTCTTCTCCCCCGGGTGATCCTCTTCGCCCTCCTGATCTTGATGGGCCTTTTCACCTGTATCGTTTGTTGGGCCCAGATCGGCTGTATACGGGGGAAGCCCTTCAAAAACCCTGATGGAACCAAGGATGACTGGGGGGAGCAAAGGATCTTCTACGGCATTGCCTGGGCCGATATTCTTTTCGCCTGCCCGCTCACCTTCCTCGCCCTTTCCCTCATCTTCCTGGCTCCTCGGTGGGGGTTCTTCTTCATGGGGATGGTGAGCTTCTGGTTCCTGTGGGCGAACCTGATGACGACCATCACCAGCCTGAGGTTCGAAAAGCCCAAGATCACCATTGAGTGGCTGGTGGTATTTCCACTCGGTGCCGTCCTCGGACTCTCTTTCCTGGCTTGGACGGTTGTGAACTTTCAGCTGATCTTTGGACCCTAGGGGGTCGCTGACCAAGGGGGTTGGGCCGCGGCCCGAGGGACAACGTGTGAGGTGGGAGGCGGCACTCTACAGACTCTTTCGGGGACACCACGGTTCCAGGCATTCTCCTGGAGTTCACTTTACCGTCTGGAGGAGAGCTTGCTCAGTCTTACCGCTCTGTTGATCGTGTTTGCCGCCGTCATTGGTAGCTCGGCGATGATGGGGATCATCGCCTATCTTCTCCATAGGATCAGGCAGCTGGAGGGGAGAACGCTCGGGGAGGCCGGCCCAGACCGGATATCGGCCCGACTGGTGGAGATGCAGGAAGACCTCCAGGCCGTCCAGGACCAGATGGTCTCGCTGTCCGAGCGCCTCGACTTCACGGAAAAGCTCTTGACGAAGGGGGACGATACTCCCCCCTCTCCTGAATGAGGAGACCGCAGATTTCTCCCAACCACCAACCTCGGGCCGCCGTTTTCGACTTCGACCTCACCCTTGCCGATTCAACCCACGCCGTTGGTGCCTGCATCGACCACGCGCTGCCGAAAATGGGCTTCGATCCGGTAGGCCCGGAGCGAGCTCGCAGAACCATCGGGTTGAGCCTGGAGGAGACCTTCAAGGAGCTGACAGGGGAATCCGATCCGGAGGATCAGGCAAGGTTCCGGGAACTCTTTATTCAACAAGCCGATCTCGTGATGGTAGGGCAAACCCACCTTCTTGAGGGAACCGCGGAGGCTGTGGATCGGTTGCGGAACGCTGGGATTCGGTTGGGGATCGTCTCCACAAAATACCGTTTCCGGATCATGGCGATCTTAGAGCGTTTCCAGCTCCTTGACCGCTTCGAGGTCATCGTCGGAGGTGAGGACGTAGCGGATCACAAACCAGCGCCTGAAGGGCTCCTTCTTGCTCTTGATGCCCTTGGGATAGGAGGAGATGAGGCGGTCTATGTGGGTGACCATCGTGTCGATGCGGAAGCTGCCATGTTGGCCTCAGTCCCCTTCGTGGGCGTCTCTTCCGGGGAGTCGGGACCGGAGGAATTCGAGAAATATCCAAAGATCGGAGTTCTGGATGGAGTCTTTGCCCTTCCAGAATTCCTTGAGGGGCTTCGGGAATGGCCTCCAAGTCCAAACGCCTGGCGGGTTTGACCCGGCCCTCCCCCAGGGTTCAGTGCATATGGTTCCCAGGGGCACAAAAGGCGAGGCCCCGAACCGAGAGGATCCTCAGCCGCCCGAGATTGTCTTCTTGCGCTTTCCCGGCCTGGCTCTATGCTGGATGGACGGGTCCACTTCCGGTGGTCGATGACCGACCATGTCCAGGGGCCCTCTTTGGCCAAAACCATGCCAACCCAATCCTCGGATCCGGATAACGGGATGAAGGTGGAGTCCGCCGACCTGACCGGCCCCCTTCCTGAGGAGGCCGATCTGCCAGCATCCTCCCTTGCCCACCAGCTGATGCTGGAGGAGCTCGAAGGGAGACTTCAGGCTGCCCATCGGCGGGAAAAGAGGCACCTCCTCTGGGTTGTTTTGGGGCTTTCTCCTGCCGCGGTTATCCCAGCTCTCGGTTTGCTTTCGGAGGGTAGCTTCGGCCTGTTTATCCTCCTCGTGGTCCTGGTAACGGCCTCTCAACTGATCTCCTGGAATCTTGCTGCGCGAGAGGCCGAACGCCTGGAGAAGGAGCTGTCCCGGTTGCGACATGGAGAATGAGACTTCTTGGCTCCGGAGCTTACGGAGAAGACTCTGTTGAAACGGCGTCTGGTATTCCTCATCGGGGCCTCCGGTGTTGGGAAGACCGCTGTGGCAAAGGTGTTGCAGGAGCGGGAGCCCTGGACTGGCAACACGTTTTTCTTCGACCGCATCGGGGTTCCCACGCAAGACGAGATGGAGAAGGAATTTGGAGGTGGGGAAGGGTGGCAGAGGAAGGCAACCGAGAAATGGATCGGGCGGTTGTCCGGGAGAGACGAGCCTCTTCGGCTTCTCGAGGGGCAAACACGGCCCTCCTTCATCCTTCCGGCCGTGGAGTTGGTCCCCGAGGTCGATCCGATCATCCTTCTCCTGGACTGTAGCCGAGAGGTCCGTGCGTCCCGACTGACTCTCCTCCGAAAGCAGCCGGAATTGCTAACGGCCCAGATGGAACACTGGGCTGAATACCTCCGAGGGCAGGCCGTCGCCCTGGGGGTGCCGATCATCGATACCAGTTTCCGTACTCGGGAAGAGGTCGCCATCGAGGTGGAGTGGGTCGTGAATCATCCTGGGGTGCCCAACCGATCCCCGTTGAGTCCGTGATCAAAATGCAACGTCGAATTTGGTTCCACCGAACCTTCGAACTTGGCATCCCCATCGAGGCTTTTCCCGAGATCGTCGAGAGGCTCCGGGGAACCCCCCTTCGTCTCCGAGAGCGGACGTCAGAAGTTCCCGATGGCCGGTTGACCCAACGGCGGGACGGCGGGTGGTCGATTCAGGAGCATGTCGGACACCTGGTTGACCTGGAGGCCCTGTGGGCCGGCAGGTTGGACGACTTCAACGAAAACCGCGACGAGCTACGGCCTGCCGATGTGGAAAACCGCGCGACCTGGGAAGGACACCACAACGAAGGGTCTTTAGAGGAACTGCTGGAAGAATTCGCGACCCTCCGAGCTACGATGCTCCGTCGGTGCGAGGTCCTCGATGACCAAGAGCTGGCCAGGACTGCCTTCCACCCCAGGCTTCGGCAGCCAATGGCGGTCGTGGATCTCTTGTTTTTCGTAGCCGAGCATGATGACCATCATCTCGCATCCATCACGGAGTTGAGCCGTCAGTTGGGATAAAAGCAGCCCCACCCTCGGCGGTGAAGTGAGCCCCGGCCTCCAAGGCGAGACCTTCTCTGGAGAGAGGCCCGGCGACATCCTCCCACCCCGCCGGGTCCATAAGATCCGTCCGTAGCCCTGAGGGAGCCCTTTGGAGACTCGACAGCAACACTGGGACCGTGTGTACGGCACAAAGGAACCGGAGGACCTGACCTGGTTCCAGGAAACTCCGCAGGTTTCCCTCTCCCTTATAGAAGAGATGGAGCTTCCCGCCGAAGCCCGGATCATCGATGTAGGGGGAGGAACCTCCACCCTGTCTTCTTTCCTCCTCGAGAAGGGGTTCAAACGCATCTCTGTGCTGGATGTCTCGGGTGCCGCTCTTTCCCTGGCCAGGGCCCGCCTTGGGCCTCGGTCCCAGGAGGTGGAGTGGATCGAGGCCGATCTTCTTCAGTTTGAACCCACCACCTCCTGGACCCTCTGGCACGATCGGGCCGTTTTTCATTTTCTGACTTCTGAAACGGACCGTGAAGCCTACCGTCGAGTCCTGGAGAAAGGACTGAAACCAGGAGGCTACCTGATCATGGCAACCTTTGCCTTGGAGGGTCCCTCACGATGCAGTGGATTGGACTGCGTCCGTTATAGCCCGGAGTCTTTGGGTTCGGCCCTGGGGTCCGGATTCCTTCTGCGAGGCAGTGTAGAAGAGGCCCATCGCACCCCTGCCGGGGGCGTCCAGGCGTTCAACTTCTCCTGGTTTCAGCGAACGAACTGATCCTTCCCTGGATCGGTTCGATCCAGGTCGGTCTCCCGCGGGCTCTGGGGGCTACCGGGCCCAGGCGGAACAAAGCCGAGCCCAGGTAGTAATCCATCCGGTCTCTCTGCTAGCCCTCGCTCTCCCCTGCTCCGAAGGACACACGGTATCCCACATGAATTGTCTTGTGTATTCCTCATCCTGCAATCTTCGAAAAGCCCTTCTGCTCACGGTCGTTCTTCTTGCCGGGTGGGTTCCTCCCCTTTCCGCTCAAGATTCTTCCGGCGTGCGAGCCGTCCTCGTCACGGGGGCCAGTTCCGGGATCGGGTTACGAATGACCGAAGTTCTGGCTTCCAACGGGTTCTTTGTCTATGCGGGCGCCCGGAGTGCGGCAGACCTGGAACGCCTGGATGCCATGGAGGATGTAAAGGCGGTCCGGTTGGACGTGACCGATCAGCGCGAAATCGACGCAGCAGCAGAGTTGATTCGGGCAGAGGGCCGGGGTTTGTACGGCCTGGTCAACAATGCCGGTGTTGCAGTCGTGGGACCGCTGATCGAAATGCCTGAGGAGGACATGGACTTCCAGCTGGACGTGAATCTTCTGGGGCCCTTCCGAGTGACCAAGGCCTTCGCTCCCCTGATCATCGAAAGCCAGGGGCGCATCATGACCACCAGTTCAATCTCAGGGATCCTGTCCGGGGGTTTCCTGGGAGCTTATAGCATGAGCAAACACGGTGTGGAGGCCTACACTGATGCTTTGGCAGCCGAGATGGAGGTCTTTGGTGTCGCAGTCAGCGCCGTGGAGCCGGGGAACTACAGGTCCCGGATCGTGGCTTCCATGCGGGAACGGATGGAGGAGGCTGGGTACACCCCAGAGAACTCCAGATACGACCGTTCCATGTTCGATCTTTTCGGGGGGCCGGAAGACCGGTCCCAGTACCCTGAGCCGGATGACGTGGCTTTGGCCACACTGGATTTCTTGTCCACCCCTACCCCACGACGCCGATATCTGGTGGTTCCGAACCAGCGAGAGGCCGAGATCACGATTCGGAAGGCGATTGAGGAGCTGGTCCAACTGAACGGAGAGCACCCCTTCTCGTACTCCCGGGCGGAGCTGGTCCGCATGCTGGATGAAGCTCTGTCTGGTGGAGGGAACTGAGACATGAGGAGGAGTCGAACCCAGAGGTCTGAAGGCCTCCGGTACCTCATGAACCGCATACGAGGTCCACTCCTTTCCACCATTCGCCCTCTTGTGGCGCTGTCGGTGGCATCCGGGATGGTTGCGCCAGACCCCCAACCCCTTTCCGGACAGGAACAAGACCCGGACCAGAGTTCGGTTCGAGTCCTCTTCATAGGAAATTCCTACACCTACTACAATGATCTTCCCTCCATGCTTGAGTTCCTGGCTTCTTCCGAGTCCGGCTTCCCCCTGGTCCACGCGGAAGCCGTGGTGGAAGGCGGGGCAACGTTGGAGAGGCATTGGCGGGGGGGCGAGGCGGTAGCGGCCATCGGCGGCGGAAACTGGGATTTTGTCGTACTCCAGGAACAGAGCCTTCGGCCCGTGGAGGATCCTGACAGGATGTTCGAGTTCGCTCGACATTTCGCTGAAGAGATCCGGAAGGCTGGAGCGCAGACGGTCCTCTTTCTGACCTGGGCTCGGGAGGGAAGACCCGAGATGCAACCTCTTTTAGACCGGCCCTACCTCAGCCTTGGGAAGGAATTGGGGGCATGGGTGGTTCCGGCTGGACCGGCGTGGAAGACAGCCCTGGATCTTTCACCGGAGATCCCTCTCCATATGGACGATGGCAGCCACCCTACAGCTACAGGGACGTATCTGGCCGCGTGTGTCTTCCTCGGCGTGCTTGTGGATGAAGAGAAACCCTGTCCCCCGTTGGAGAACCAGGAGATCTCATCCTCCGACGCTGCCGTCGCCCGGCGGGCTGCAGCCACGGTCCTTTCCAGGGGCCATTGAAGAAAGGCCCTGCGGGGGAGTGCCGAGGGATGAGGGCTTTCCCTACGGAACTCTTCGACCTGCCAGGGACCTGTCCGGGCTCTTCAAGAACACCCCGCTCTCTCATCCCCGGAGCGGGTGCCGGAACTCCAGCGCAGGGCAGCCTCGACCTCTGATTCGAAGTATCCGGGAGCATAGTCCAGGTACTCCCTCTGTCCCTCCACTTCGCGGAAACGCAGCATACCGTGGTCTGTTCCTGGGAAGACGGTGAGCTCGAGAGGACGCCCTGCGGCCTCCAACCGCCTCAACTTGGGGATGGTGAACCGGTTGGGGGCTGACTCGTCTTGCTCAGCCAGGAACCAGGACATGGGGACACACGACGTCTCAAGGAGAGCAGCCGAGTCGTAGTTCCAGGGAAGACCGTCGGGGAGTTGGCGGGGGCCGATGAGTTTCACCACCCATTTCGGGTAGCTCACGAGCTGATCAACCGGAGTCCCGTCAAGGAATCGCATCCAGGGGGCCTTGCCGTAGCGGCCCCTCAAACCCTGGAATCGCTCCCATCCCTCTTTGAGATCGCTGGCCACGACCTGGATCGCTGCTGATACAAGGGAATCTGCTTGGAGAAGATCCTCGCCGGACACCCCCCCCTCCTCAAGGAGGTGCAGCATTTCCATGTGGGCTTCTTCGGCCGGAGATTCGATCATCCCATAGCTCACCAGCACGAACTGGACGTCAGTGAGAGATGCCGCCAAGGGAGCCACCCACGCCCCCTGACTGTAGCCCGACAACCCGATCCGGCTGTCGTCGACCTCGGCATGGGACCCGAGGAACTCCACACCGGCGGCGGCGTCCCGGGCCAACTGGTGGAAATCGAATGTGAAATCCCCTTCTGAGCCTCCGGTTCCGCGTTTGTCGTAAGCGAGGATCGCGAAGCCATGGGCCACCAGGAAGTCGCCGTTGAACAACCAGTCGCTCCCGGGATCTTCTCCGGAACCATGCACAAGGACGATCCCGGGAAAAGGCCCTGGACCCTCCGGGAGATGAAGCCTGCCGGTGAGCCAAACCCCATCACTCTCGAACCGGACCCAGCTTTCCCGCCCAATTCGAGTCCCGGGGATCCCGTCTTCGTTCTGTGGATCGAACAAGACCCGTTCTGCCAAACCTGTGGCGTCCGTCTGGAACTCGACGGTCACTGCAACAGGTTCGCGGTTGCTGAATCCGGATCCCGCCTCATACAGATTTTCTGTGGCCGGATGAAGACGCCCTGTAGCCCCGGTCCGGTATTCCCGATAGCGAAGGGTGTGTCCCACGCTGGGGCGGATGCTCAGGATCCGGCCGTCTTCCAGTCGGTAGGACCCAAGCAACCCCCGAGGTGCTTGTTGCACGCCACAGGCAGAGACGGATAGTGTGAGGAAGAGAATCGAAGTTCTGATCGATGGAATCATCTGAATTGCCCGTGTAGAGTGACAGTACTAAGAGTACTGTATGGGTTCAATTTGGACAAGCACGGAGCCTTCATGCCGAGAACTCGCACAGCAGGGACCCCCGGTGCGACGGAGTTGGAAAGTTGCGTCCTGGCCATTATCGAACAGATCGGGTCTTGTACACGATATGCGGTCCGGAAGTACCTGGCCGAGTCCCTCTCCTCCTATTGGAGTGGGAGTGCCGGAGCCATCTATCCCATGCTGCAGCGGTTTACGGGGAGAGGATGGGTAGATGTCGTCGAGGAGCCCTTCGGTTCGAGAAGGAAGCGGACCTTCAAACTGACCTCGTTGGGTCGAAAACAGCTGCGAAGTTGGCTGTCTGCTCCGGTTCCGGTGGAAGCAGCCGCGCACACTTTCGACCCGCTTCGGGCCAGGGTGTTCTTCCTCGACATGGTCGACAGAGAGGAACAGCTGGCCTTCCTGGATGATTCGATCGCCAAGACGGTGGAGATGATCGAGCGACACCGTGCGGAGCGGGAAAGCCTTCGGCCGAGCCTGTCGATCTGGGAGCTTCATGGGCGGGAAGGGGCCCTTCGCGAGCTGGCGGCCCGAGTGGAATGGCTGCGGGAGGTCAGGGAAGGACTGGCCAAGAAGCCGGCATAGCGCCCCGCAGGTTGAACCCGCCAGGATTGGACGAGAGGATTGGAGGGAGGAGTGGGCGGGTCCTGGAGAAGGGTCGACGCGTTGGAAGAGTGGTGGTCCGCCAAGGTGGGTAGGGAGAGGCCTTTTCAGGGCCCTGGGTTCAGCTGGCCGTTTTGAAAAACCAAGGAGTGGTCAGTGCACAAGCAAACCGCACTCGCCGAAGGAAAGGTCCTGGCGTGGCTCCTCTCCGGGGACCCGGCGGTCCAATGGCAGGCCGAGCGGGATCTGATCGGCGCCGGCCCGGAGGTTTGGCGCCGGTCCCGGGGTGCTGTGGCAGAAACGGGCTGGGGGGCCCGCCTACTGGCCGAGCAAGACTCTGAGGGTGTCTGGGGGAGGGGTGTATACTCACCCAAATGGACGTCCACCACCTATTCGTTGATCCTCCTTCGCCGGTTCGGACTGGAACCGGGGCATCCCGCGGCCCTGAAGGGGTGTGAGGTTCTTCGACGTCGGGACTCCTCCGAAGACGGGGGAGTGGACCTCTCGGTTGGGCTGAATCGTTCGGAGACCTGCATCTCTGGGTTCGTTCTGGGGCTCTTCCGCCACTTCGGCTTCGCGCCCAAAAGAGTTGAGGAGATCGTCGAGTATCTTCTCAGAGAGCAGATGGACGATGGTGGGTGGAATTGCCAGCGATTCAACGGTGCCACCCACAGCTCATTCCACACCACCATCAATGTCCTTGAAGGGCTACATATCTACTCGACATCCGGTGGTGACCGAGAGGGAGAGGTGAAAGCAGCCGAGGCGAGAGCTCGGGAGTTCTTCCTGCGGCACCGTCTTTACCGGTCCCATCGTACGGGCAAGGTGGTGAAGCCGGAGTTCGCCCGGTTCTCATTTCCCCCTCGGTGGCACCATGATGTACTGCGGGCCCTCGAGTACTTCGCGGAGAGCAATGCCGGGTACGATTCCCGCCTGGAGGATCCCATTCGACTCCTCCTTGGCAAGTGCCGGAAGGATGGACGGTGGCCGCTCCAAAACCGGCATCCAGGCAGGACCTTCTTTGAAATGGAGACGCCCGGAAAACCAAGTCGGTGGAATACCTTGAGAGCCTTGCGGGTGCTGAAGTGGTGGGAAGAGGTAGGAGGAGGGGCCGATGCCCGGGAATGAGGAGGCCGCGCCGGATCTATGGATAACCTGACACCTGCTGAGGTCGCAGAGCTTCGTCTGGAGTTGGAACGTCAACTGGCGAAACTCGAAAAGAGCATGACCGTCACCGACAAGGCCCTCGAGACGGTGGATTTGGACCAGGCCGCTGTGGGCCGGCTGTCGCGAATGGACTCCCTCCAGAGCCAGGGACTTGCCAAAGGCCTGCGGGAGAGAGAGTCCATGCGGCTCGCGCTGCTTCAGGAAGCCCTTCGGCGTATGGAAGAGGGTACGTACGGAATCTGCACCGGATGTGGGGGAGCTGTGGCGTTTGAGCGATTGATGGTTTTCCCCGAATCAGCGACGTGTTCCGCTTGTGGAGTCCCCTGACGGTCCCGGCCCCTTTGTTCGGGCCATCCGACCCAAAACGTGTGCACCGCGCTGGTGGGTGGCCCACTCTCCGGTTCCCGGTAGGAGGAAAGCCTTGAGAACAGCTTTGGTCTCGGCAGCCCCACGCTCGATGTCGAAACAGAACGGGCGATCACTGGGTTCAATTCTGATCCTCCTTTTGCTGGGTCCCAACCCGGCGTTGGCCCAGCAGGCGACACTGCATCACCATACCATCGATGTGGATGGGCATCCTATCGCTGTTTGGGAGAAGAGTCCGACCAGCCCGTCCGGGACAGTGGTACTGATCCACGGTCGCACCTGGAGTTCGCTCCCCGACTTCGATCTGCAGGTGCCGGG
>CBDUAX010000026.1:0-17218 GCA_965365235.1 uncultured bacterium | reverse complement strand
GACGGCCATCATCGGAGGGTTGCTTCCCATCCTCTGGGGTCACGGCACCGGGGCGAGCGTCATGAAGCGGATCGCAGCACCGATGGTAGGGGGAATGCTCTCCGCCACGGTCCTCACCCTCGTTGTGGTTCCGGTGATCTACTACATCTGGCAGGGAGCCGCGGTAGCCCGGGCCGAAGCCGGGGTGCTGGATGGCCTCGGGACGCCGGAACTCGACCTGGCTCCTGCAGAAGGGGATTGAGAGGCCTCGAAATGGGTGGAGGGACCCGCTTATTGGGCGGACTGTGGAATTGAGAATCAGGGAGAAAAACGTGAAAAGAAACGTCTTGAGGAATTTGTTGCCCCTCCTCGTTTTGGGTGGGGTGGGCCTGGTCGTAGTGGGATGTGACGAAGACACCATGACCCCAGCCGGAGAAGAGACCGCGCTCCTCTCCGTAGTCCCCCCGGGAGGAGCCTCAGGCGTGGACCCGAACGGGCCGCTGGTCATCGAGTTCAGCCACCCCATGATGCAGGGAATGGAGGAGTTCGCTGACGTTCATGAGGGGGATGTGGAGGGGCCCCTGGTGGAAGGTGCCTGGAGTTGGAACGATACCTTTACTACGCTCACCTTCACCCCGGCGGCTCCCCTGAAGAACCAGACCCGGTACGTCATCCATATCGGTGGGGGGATGACCGACGGGAATGGTCGGCACATCAACTATGGAACCCATGGCACAGGAATGGGCGGCCAGTGGATGACCCAACAGATGCATCAGGGTGGCCTCCACGGCTATGGCGGAGGCATGGGTGGTGGGGGAGGTGGTATGGGAGGCGGAATCGGCATGGGGGCCGGATGGACCCATCCCATGAATGGCAGTTATGGCATGATCTTCACGTTTACCACCGCCTGAGAGGGAGCATTGGGTCACACCCCCAAGGGCTCTGGGGCCGGAAAGGAGCAAATGGGCCGCCGATCCTAGATCCGGCGGCCCATTCTCGTTGGACCGAGCTCGGGCGTTGGTGGGGCGGGAGCGGACCGATAGACCCCGGGCGGCTCTTCCTAGCCCGCTTTCCTGATCTCGACGACTTCTCCACCGGACTCCTGGATGCCGTCGACCCAGATGGGTGAATCCTCTTCAGGTCCGCGGACCATGATGGGCATTCGGATCCACCATTTGTCGATGATCCAGGCCCCGTTGGGCATGGATTCGAACTCTACCCGGCCACGGGCGACTCCGGCTGCCTCCTCCCATGGGGCCCATGTATAGCTGTACTCCAGCAGCTCGAGACCGGCCGTGTCCTCGTCGATCCAGAGGACTCCCTGAATATCTGGGAAGTCCGGGTCGCCGACCGGCTCGAAGACGAGCCCAATGGCTCCCCAATGCCGCCAGGATCTCTTGAGGCTGAGACAGTGGGTATCCAGGAAGAGGTCGGAGAGTAGAACCGTGGCATCTGGGCCGAAGTATTGATGGCCGCCATCCTCCAGGGGCCGAACAAACCCCCCCTCCATCAACTCCACCGCTGGCAGGCTTCGGATGGGGTTTCGTGTCGTGGAGAGTGTGTCCCGTCGGTGTTCCAGCCGGACTTTTCTCCCCCTCCGGCCCAGCTCCTGTTCGTAGGAAGTGACCTGGAAGTGGAAGATCCCCTCGTTCTCCGCCCAAGCCTGGACCCGGAGAGCTTTTCGGGCTTCCTCCCAGACACGGTGGATTTCCGAGGCCTCCTCGGGCCGTAACTCGCAGCGTCCGTTGCCCTGGACGTCGATCCCTTCAAGGGGAATGGGGAACACCGAGAGGGGAAGAACGATCCTCCTGTCCTCGTCCGAAAGGACGGAGAGGAGGGGGCTATGCCTGGTCACCCTTCCGATCATCTCGGCCCGGATCTGGAATGTGCCTGAGCTGGCAGGAGCGAAGAGGAACTCTCCCGACTCGTTGGAGAGGGCACTCCGAAGGATTCGGCCGTCAGGATCGAGGAGGGAGACAAACGCTCCCTGGATCGGAATGCGAGATTCCGCCTCGATCACCTGAATGGAGATGGTTTGGGCCGATCCAGGAGCCTGGACCGGAACGAACAGGAACGCTCCAGGGAGGATTGCCCGTCCCAGGTTTCTCATTCCACCCTCTCGGAAGCCAGTGGGCGATCAACCTCTTTTGTTACGCCCCGGACCCTGTGGAGGTCCGACAGCAGGAGGATGGGTCATGGGTGATTTTTCGGCACCCTTGCGTTTCCCTGGCATCCCCCGCCCAATTCCATGAAACAGCCCCGGGCCCACGGACGTAGATGGACGAGAGCTGGAGCCGGTCCTTACCACCCACCCCCATCTGTGGGATGCTATGCTGGAAGAGTTGGTCGGTGCTTTGGTTTGGTTGGCGGCAAACGGGCTGTATATCGACCTGAAACGAAAAGGCCGACCGGGGATCCCCAGACTCATCTTCTTCTGGATGGGGACCCCGGCCACCTGGCTTTGGTTCTTCCTGGTTCCGGAAGGGAAGAAAAAGGCGAAACTCCCTCCGGTGGACGATGCCCAGGCGATCCTGGAGGAGATCCGGAAGGACAAGGCGCTCAGGGGTTCCCCGGAAAGGGCGGATCGGGGACTTCCCTCAGGAGGAACGGAAGAGCCTGCTCCCTAACGCGCGGAACGTGGCGCTCCCCACGCCTCCCAAAACCCCCTGGCGAACAGGCAGGTCCGGCTCAGCCGCCCGCCTCCACAATCTTCACCGACTCCATCACCACATCCTCCAGAGGCCGATCTTGGGGCCCTGTGGCGGTGCCTCCGATGGCTCTGATTACGTCCATTCCCTCGGCAACCTTCCCGAAAATCGCGTGCTTATCATCCAACCAGGAGGTGGCGTCCAGCGTGATGAAAAACTGGGACCCACCCGTGTTCGGTCCGGCGTTGGCCATGGAGAGGAGTCCCTCCTCGGTGTGACGAAGGTCCGAATGGAACTCATCCGGAATGGTGTAGCCCGGTCCGCCTCGCCCCGTGCCGGTGGGATCTCCACCCTGGATCATGAATCCGGCGATGACTCGGTGGAAGATCACACCGTCGTAAAAGCCCTTCTCAGCCAGATCGATGAAGTTCTGGGTGGTTTTGGGCGCTTTGTCTTCGAATAGCTCGATGGAAAAGGAACCGTGGTTGGTTTGGACCATGGCGGAGCGGTTTGCCATTGCTGCCTCGTCTTCTCGGGATACCCGGGTGTGGAGGGGCCTCGTGGGAAGGCCCGTGGTTTTGACCGGTGAAAGGAAATCACGGTCCTCTATTGGGGCAAGGGGTTCGGGAGCGAGGCCACCGGAGGGCCCTCCCCGGAGGAACCGGGGAGGGCTCCAATCGCCCCCGGGTGCCCTATAGCCCCATACTGGGTCTTCAGAACTTGATGGCGGCCTGAAGGCCGAAGAGGTTGTTGTCCGCCTCTTCGGTTCGATCCCCCTCGCCAAAAACGATGTACTCTGCCTTGAGAGCAACCAGACTGGTGGGGTAGAAGGCGAACCCGAGAACCCACTCCGTCAGGTCTTTGTCGCCCCTGGAGGGATCTCTCCCGAGTTCGCTCCCGGGATCGAGGTAGTCCAGGACCCCAAAGCGCAGGGTGGGCCGGAATTTTCCGTGGAATAGTCGGGAAGCCTGGATGAAGTACCCATCCATCTTTCCGGCGTCGTTGGGGCTGGGGTTCTCCGATTCTGCCTTGGAGTACTCGCCCCAGAAATCGGCGATGGGGGTTCGGAGCATGGCAAAGGCGCCGAACATGGTCAGGTCGTGATCACCTCCGTCGTCCCAGGCTCCGTTGTACCCCGAAAATCCCACCTCCACCCGATCCTGGAAGACGAGCTTCATACGTCCTCCCAGCGCCAGGTCCTCATTGTTGTCCCGATACTGTCGACTACCCCTGAGGTTCGAGCCGTCTCCCAAGCCGTTGATGGTGTAGGCGTCGAAGAAGATCGAAAGATCCTCATTCACATTCTTGAATCCATGGAGCGTCACCCCCACATCCTTCCAGGCGCTAACGCCGATCTCTCTCGCTACTTGAGGCCTGGAGATGGTGTAGTTGCTGATGGGGTCGTGAAGCTCATCGAAGCGGTTGAAGGGTGTCAGAAAACCTCCGACCTTCACGGCGAGATTCCGGGTGAGCCAGTAGTCGAGGTAGGCTTGCTCGACAAAGGTGTTGTTCCCGCCGGTTCCTCCGTGTTCCAACTCGAACTCCGCGAAGTACTGAATCCGGTCCGTAGCCCACCCGGAGAGGCTGACGGCGAGGTAGTGGAGGTCGAAGTTCTTGGCCTCCTCCTGGCTGTGGAAGTACTCGGTATAGAGATACCCGCCCACGATGGGGCCACTCTTCTCTCCCCCCTGGTCGCCTCCCCCTTGGCGGGCGATGCCCGAGAGGTATTCGGAGATTCGTCGCTCCTCCTCTTCTGTGAGGCCTGCCTGGGCTCGCATGGACCTCACGATGGATGGCCATTCGGCGGCCGGGTAGGCGTCGGGGGCGTACGCAGCGTGGCACCGTCCGCATTTTTCTAGATAGAGATCCTCAGCGGTCTGTCCATTCAAGCGGGGAGGACTCGAAAAGGGGGCCAGGGCCAAGGTTGGTAGAAGAAGAACAAGGCGCTTCATGGCGAACTCCACGGGTCGGTTGTTGGGGGGAGGGTCTTCAAGATAATCGAAATTTAGAAAAAGTTTCTTCGTGAAACGATTCTGGCGCAAGGTTCTTCTTGGGATTGCAGGGAGGCGGGCTTTGGCGGCGGGACGGGAGGTGTGGTCCTTCCCGGTTGCCTCTTCGAAGAGGGCGCCCCTAGCTTCCTCCGAGCCCGAATACACGCGGGGATCGGGGCCGACCAGCCCGCCCCCCCTTTTACGGCAGGATCCATGAACGCCAACCGAACTCGCCTTCTACTTGCTGCTCTCCCGCTGATCCTGATCCTCTGCGGATGTATGGGTACGCTGGAGCTGGCCCCGGACGATTCCCATCAGGTTCTCTCCCGTCACCTTCTGGATGTGCCCAGCCCCCTGGATCCAGGACCTCTGGGCGTCCGCGCTCTTTTCTATGGGAGTGGAAACGACAAGAACAGGGCCGAGTACAGGGATTCGGTATCGTTTGTCACGGGGCATGTGGACGCGTCGACGCTGGTGAGCCTGGGGGGCAGCGCCGAAAGTCGGAACAAGTATTGGGGCTTCAAGCCAGACTCCATGCCACTGAATGCCCGGGTTTGGTACCCGGATGGTCCGGGCCCATACCCTCTGATCCTGGTTGCCCATGGAAACCACAACATGAAGGACTTCTCCGACCCGGGGTACGAATACCTGGGCCGGCATCTCGCGACCCGTGGGTTCATCCTGGCCTCTTTGGACATGAACTTCATCAACGGAGGCATAAGAGGGGAGAACGACGCCCGAGGTTGGTTCTTTCTGAAGCACCTGGAAGCCTGGCGGGGGTTCAACGAAGATCCCGAGAATCCGTTCCATGGGAAGGTGGACATGGAGAATATCGGGATCATGGGACATTCCCGTGGGGGGGAGGCCGTGGGGCAGGCGGCGGCGCTGAATCGGCTCACCCACTATCCCGATGACGCCACCCTTACCTGGGAGTTCGGGTTCCCAATCAAGGCAGTGGTGGCCATCGCCCCGGTGGATGGGCAGTACCGGCCCACCAGCCGCCTCGTGCCGGTAGAGAATATCAATTACCTCCTCTTCCACGGGACCCATGACGGGGACGTAAGCACGTATTCGGGTCTCAGGACCTATGCGCGTCTCCGATATACCGATGAAGAGCCCCGTTTCAAGGCTTCCATTTATGTGCACCGGGCCAACCATGGCCAATGGAACACCGTGTGGGGGCCGCATGATCGAGGTCCCCGGAGTGGTCGATCCCTGGACCTCAGGGGGCTTCTGGAGGGGGAGGAGCAGCGCCAGTTCGCTCTGGTTTACGTTACGGCCTTTCTGGAGGCGACTCTGAAGGGGAGGGACGAGTATCTACCCCTCTTTCGCGACCATCGAATCATCGGTGACTGGCTCCCGCCTACCATGTACATCACTCAATTCCAGGAGAGCAGCTTCCGTCCCTTGGCCACCTTTGAAGAGGACATCGACGTGACGTCAGGGACGGAAAGGGGGGTGAGGATCCGCGGGGACAGTCTGGCCACCTGGAAGGAGAATGTTCTTCCTTTCCGCTACCGTACTTCTCCCTCCCAGACCTCTTCCCAGGAGAACCAGGCGGTCTGGTTGGGCTGGAACAACCGAATCGCGGGTGAGGACACGACCAGAATGGGCCCGCCCGCCACATATGCCCTGGTACTTCCCTATCACCTGTCCAGGTCCTGGGACCTGAGTTCAAGAAGCACCTTGGACTTCATGCTCACAGCCTTGGACGGGAAACCAGGGCCTCGGAAAGACCCTGACGCCGAGGAGGATGAGAAGGAGGAGGGACGAGGAGGAAGGGGCGGTGGTGGAGGGGGTTGGTTCCGGATCCCGAACCCGTTCTCGTGGCTCTCGTTCGGGAGTGGCAAGAAGGAAGAGGAAGAGGAGCCACCCCTTCGGCTGTCCGTGGAGGTCGTCGACGCCCACGGGAACAGCGGCAAAGTTCTCCTGAACCGATACGGGCCTGTCAGGCGTCCCATCGAAATCCGGATCTCGAGGCGGGACGATCAGCAGTTCCAGGGGAATTCAGAGATGGTCCTCCAGAGCTACTCCATAACCCTCGGGGACCTTCTAGAGGCATCTGGTGGAACGCTGCGTTTGTCCGAACTGGCCGAGGTACGGTTCGTTTTTGATGAGAGTACAGCCGGAAACGTGGTTCTTGACGAGGTAGGGTTTTCCAACCTGCCGGCGGCCTTCCTGGCCGTCCCGACTCCGGAGGGGAGATAGAGGGGAGGCCCGAGGCCGGACCTCCTGAGCTTCCCGAGGAGAGCCCGGTGAAGAGTCCCGGCCCCTACCGCCAGCCGATCCCGAATCGGTGGGAGGGGTCTCCGCTGTCGTACCCCTGGAAGGCATATTCGAGGATGATGTCGTCACCCAAGAACGCCCCACCGAAACTGAAGGGGACCGCCGAAAAATCATCGGACAGGTACCGGTAGCCGAGTCGTCCAACGAAGGTTCGGCCATTCACTGGCCAGTAACCCACCTCGATACCCAAGGAGGGAACCAGGTCGCCATCCAGGCGGTAGGCGAGTGCGGTGGATCCCGAGATATCCAGGGGGCCGACCTGGGCCGCCTGTGAACTGGCCCCGAGAGAGAATCGGATCGGAAGGGGAATCTCCCCGTCGGCCATGGATAGTCCAGCCCCAAGGTTCTGCACAGCCACACCCAGGGTGAGGGGGCCCGGGGAGGCAGCCACCCCCAGGTCAACGGCCATGGTGCTGGCTTTACTCGTCCCCAGGCGCTGCTCTATATACTTCCCCACTGCACCGATTCGGGCGCCCATGGCAGTTTTCCCGTAGCCCAACGAGACCACCGTCTCCGAGGCTCCTTCGGTCCCGGGGTCCCGGAGCGTGGCTTCGTCCGCCGACATGCGGAGGAGATCCCCCACCGAAGCTCCGGGGTCGAGGGGAGCTTCGTAGGTGAGGTGCTGGACACCCAGCGCCACCCCGCCCCCAAACCAACTCCTGGCCGCAGACAGCCCCGTCAGCGTGCCATGCTCGGAAAACCGCTGGAGGGATGCCACTTGCCCCTGGGCCTGATTCAGGAGCCCGGGTTGGTAGAACACGGCATCCGAGTCCCGGAACCCGAGGGCGAAGGTGTTCCCAAGAGCCATAGCGCGGGTGCTTGCAGCGAGCTCCAGGACCAGAGGGCCCCGGTCCCGGTACTGGGCCCTGGCCTCGCTGGGCAAAGCCGATAGGACCAGCATCAATACGAGCGCACTACGCATGATTCCCCACATCTACACCTCTCGGTTTCGGATCCACGGTCGGGCTGGAAGCTTACGGTCCATGAACCCGTGCGCAATGTTCGTACGGATGGTTCTCACCCTCGGTCCACCGCCACGCGCAGGTTGCAGGGTGGGCAGATAACCACCACCCGATTCCTCACGTAGGCGACGTCCTGGCTCCGAGGAACCGGACTGACTTCGACGGTTCCCCCGCATCGGGGGCAAAGAACATCTTCGTCCCGAGACAATTGATCCCTGAGGGCGGACTCTTCATCGGCGGTAAAGTGGCTTCGCACGAAGGACTCCTGATGAAACTGGTGTTCACCCTGGCCCGTAGGGTAGCTTGGAGACAAAGGTGACTTCACCGATCGGAGGTATCATGAGGGGTCTGGGGATGGTGCTCCTCTCCGGAGCTGCCGCAGTCGTCTTGTGGAAGGTTTTTGCGGCGATGTTTATCGGGATCCTGGGAATGGTCTTCAAGGCCGCCCTGATCTTCGCCGTCGTGTATTTCGTGATCCAGTTCTTCCAGAAGAACAAGAAGGACGATTAAGACTCGGCACCCGGGGACGCCGCCGATTGTTCCCGAATCGCTTCACACCCGGGCCAGGATCTTCAGGGGTTTACAAACTTCCTGAGCTTTTGGATCTGTTCCGGTGATCCCAGGACGATCATGATATCGCCTGTGTCCAGGCGGGTTGTGGCCACCGGGTTGTAGACGTAGGTGTACTCCTCCTCCGATCCCTCCGGGTTCATTTTTCTCAACGCAATCACGATCAGCCCGGTATTCTGGGGAATCTGGGCGTCCATGAGGGTTCGCCCCGCCAGGTGGGAGTCGGCGGTTACCGTCTGTTGTTCCAGGCGAAGGGTCAGGTCCGGCGAGCGAGTCGCCACGTCCAGGAAGGAGACCACGCTGGGTCTGAGCATGAAGGAAGCCATCCGAATTGCGCCAGTGGCATTGGGGCTCACAACATGGTTTGCACCGGCCCGGTACAACTTATTGACGGTTTCCTCCTCATAGGCCCGGGCCACGATCTCCAACTCCGGACACAAATCTCTGGCCGTGAGGCAGACGAAGAGGTTGTCGGTGTCGGCGCTCAGGCAGGTTATCAGCCCTTTCGCCTGTTTGATTCCGGCTTCCTCCAGGAAGTGATCGACGGTGGCGTCCCCCTCGATGATCAGAAGGTCCGGGAGTAGCTCGTGAAGCTCCTCGACCTTGGCTCGGCCTCGTTCGATGACGACGAACTGCTCACCGGCCATGAGAAGTTCTTCCACCACCTGGCCGCCCGTCCGTCCGGCTCCGCACACGATCACATGGTTTTCCATCTTTCTGATTCCCTTTTCGGTACGGCGCCTTCGCAGAACGTGGGACAGATCCAATTCGACGATGAAAGAGGTCAGGAAGGCGAACCAAAGGCCCAATCCCGTGATTCCCCCGGCCAGGATAACACTCGTGAAGATCCGCCCGGCCGGAGAAAGGGGGTGGACCTCATCGTAGCCCACAGCCGTCAGCGTAATGATGGTCATGTAGAGGGAGTCGCCGAGGCTCCACCCCTCGATGACCGCATATCCCACGGTACCAGTGGTGAGGAGGGCAGCAACAAAAAGAGCCGCCCCGACAAATCGAGTTACGTGCGTTCGCATAGGGTCGTTGATGCCCTCAACTGAGCAGGAAGCTCCTCAGCTTCGTCAGTCATCGCCCCTGGGTCGCCGACGTGAGGCGCCCCTGCCACCCCGCCCCGTGGCGTTCCCCCCTCTCGCGGGCGGCCGCCCGGAACGACCCCCTGATCCACTCCGCCCCCCTCCCCCGGCTCTCCCGGCAGGGCCCCCACGATCATAGTCGCACCGAACGCTGCGGCCGCGGATCGTGGTCCCATTGACCCCCTTGATCACCCGGTCGGCCACCTCGGAAACGACCTCGACGATGGAGAAAGTCTCCCGAATCTCGATTTTTCCTACCTGGGACCCCTCCACGCCTGCTTCTCCGGCGATGGCACCCAGGAGATCTCCGGGGCCGATCTCCTCCTTTTCCCCGACCCCGACAAAGAGCCGGACCCAGGTCTTCGGGGCTGGGCCTGTTGCCCGGGTCTCCCCTGAAGTAGCGGCCGTGTCCGTCTCGCTCCGCTTGCTGGTCTCCTGCTTTTTCTGAAGGAGGGCCACCGCTGCCGCCGCCACCTCTCCAGGAGAATAGTCCTGGAAGAGAGGCTCTAGGGCCAGGTAGTGCGGGGCCAGCTCTTCCTCTTTCAGCGCCCGTTCGATGAGGTCCCGGATGCGGTCCAGCTCTCCGGCCACCCGGGTGGGGATGGTTTCCCGTGCCGGAACGAGGCGGTAGCCGGTGCGGAGGGAGATGTCGCGTAGGTGCAGGAGTTCTCTGGACCGAACGAGAATCACCCCCCCTTCCTGGCCGCCGTGTCGGCGGTCGAGGGAGTCCGGATCGGTGGGAACGTCGACGCTGATGGAGACCACGGGCGCCTCGGGCCCCCACCCGTCCACGACCTTCCGGGCGGCCAGCTCCCCGACACCGAGCCATACCGGGAAAGCGGTGTCCCCCGGTGCCCCAGCCAGGTATCCATGAAGTGAAAGAAAGTCGCCCACATCGGCGGCCTGATCCTCGGATTGGGAGAAGAGGAGGACGTGGTGGGCTCCCCTCTCCAACGTCTCGGCCACTGTTTGGAGAATCGCCCGCTCTTTTGTTTCCCCCGTGATCCGATAGGCCACCTCTCCGCGGTGAGGGGAGCTTCCCTTCCTTCCTCCTTCGGCTGCCCGGGGGGGGAGGTGGACCGCTTTGTGGAGGTGGGCCTTTCCGAACGCCTCTGCCTTCTCGGAAAGTGGCTGCCCCAGGACCACGCGCTGGCACCCTGATGGCAGGGTTTCAATGAGGGTGTTCAAAGCCTTCTCGGCAGGCGGAAGAAGGGAGGTGAACCCATCGACCACCAGGGTCTTCAGATCCTCCAATGACACCCCCGAGCTCCGGACCTCCTTCAGTACGTCCTCCGGCGAGGCGAAGAGAATCGCGGCGAGCTTGGGGAGAGCCCAGGACGATCCCAGCGCAGCCACCCGATGTCCGCTGACCTGGGCCAACCTGGACAGGGACTGGGCCAGGCGAAGGGCCCCTTCGGGTGTCGGTGTCAGAACCAAGGCTCGTGGTGCATTGGCCTCGGGGTCGACGGATTGGAGGAGAGGGATGCCGTACGCCACCAACGTACCAGCGCCGGGGCCGGCTTGGGCCATGAGAGAGTTCCCTCGCAAAAGAACCGGAATGGCCGACTCCTGAAATGTGGAGGGGGATTCGATCCCCTCCGCGGATAGGGCCTCCGTCAGTTCCGGGCTGACACCGAGCTCATCAAATGATGCCATGGTGTTTTCTGTCTCCTCAGCCTTCCGCATCGGCGTCGGGAGCCACCTCGTCACCCGGCTCATAGGGCAGGTGATTCAGGAAGACCTGGATCTCGTAATCCAGGCGGGACGTCCGAAGGCGGTCGGTTGAAGCCACGACCTCGGTGTAGAAGCCATGAGGATGAGCCGACAGGACCACCGTTCCCTCATCCCCGGAATAGGTGGCCTCATGGCTAGACCCCTTGAGTCTGGAAAGACCAACACGGTCCGGAATAATCTCCTCGGCACGGGCAAGCACTTCCTTTGGGGGCAGGGCTGTCTTTCTCTGGTAACCAGCCATTGTCTCTCTACCGTTTCAGGGTTGTGGAATGTCGGATACGCCACGCAGGAACCCTCGTAGCGTTTCCAGGGTTTGCGGTCCACTCAACCGCAGGAACTCACCTTCGACTCCGGGTGGTTCTCCTCCTTCGTCCCCGCGGCGTAGCGCTCCCGGTGGGAACCGGAGGAGTGTAGGAGGTACCTCCACACCTTCCCGAAGTCCCTTGGACCGGATGTCTTGGACCGTTTGCGCATGCCGGTCCACATCCAGAGCTACTTTTGTCTTGCCGGTCTCCAGCCCGTGTTCCGCGGCCAACGCCGTGAGAACGTCCACCCGCCCGAGGTCCCGGCCCTCAATAAGGTAAGCTTGGAAGAGGGCCTCATGGATTTCAGCGACCGAATCAAACTCAGCGGCGTGGAATGCAAGTTCATGGGCCTTCCGGCTCCAGGGCACCATGGACGGTCTTCTCAAGTCCACCGCCAGCTCTCCCCCTTCCCTCGACACAGCCTCCCACCGGGTCGCCAAAAGCTCACCTTCGGGATCGAGGAGTGGGTTCGGGGGTGGGTTGATCTCGAAAGGGAGAAGTAAGAGATCCTCCCCCGGCACAAACCCCTCTGCCCGGAGCCACGTCTCCATAAGCCAGGATGCCGGATCGACGTAATCGTAGAAGAAGATCAAAGGTTCGTTTTGGCTCATAGTGGCCCGAATCTGATTCGACGGGAGACGGGGGGCAACACGGGGCCAGAATCGAGTCCTGAAACTTAGGGATTGAAGACCGGTGCCTAAGGGTCGATATTCGTTGGCTCCGGCGGGAACACCGGCCTTTGGGTGCCATGACGGTGCTCTTCAGAGATCGAATCAGGAAGACGGGGACCAAAATGGAATTTTCTGAGAACATCGCGCGCCTTCAACCCTCTGCCACCATCGCCGTGAGCACGCTGGCGAAAAAGCTCAAGGCAGAGGGCCGAGACGTCATCGACCTGAGTGCTGGACAACCGGATTTTGACACCCCGGACTTCATATCCGAGGCCGGGATCCAGGGGATCAGGGACGGGCATACGCGTTACACGCCCACGCCGGGGACTCCGGCGCTGAGGAAGGCCATCGCCGACACCTATGCTGCTCGGCTCGGGCGTCCCGTAGATCCAGCGTGCATCGTTGTGAACAATGGCGCCAAGCACTCTCTCTTCAACGCCATCTTCTCTCTCTTCGGACCCGGGGACCGAGTCCTGATTCCTGTCCCCTACTGGACCACCTACCCCGAGGCAGTGACCCTCGCTCGGGCGGAGCCGGTGACGGTTCGGGGGGCCGCCGCGAAAGATTTCCGGATGACCCCGGCTGACCTTCAGGCGGCCTATAGCCACAAGGTGAAGGGGCTCCTTCTTTGTACTCCATCCAACCCATCGGGTGGTGTGTACTCCCTGGATGAGCTCAAGGCGGTGGCCGAGTGGGCCAAGGAGAGGGACATCTGGATCATCGCTGACGAGATCTATCGCCTCATCAATTTCAAAGGCGAAGGCCCTGCACCGAGCATCCTGGATCTCCCAGAGGAGTCGCTGGGGAACTTCGTGATCCTCGACGGCGCCTCCAAGGCGTTTGCCATGACGGGTTGGCGTATCGGGTACACCTACTCTGATGCGGCAGTGGCGAAGAAGATGGCTGATCTCCAGAGCCACATGACCTCCAATCCATCCTCGCCCGCCCAGCAGGCCGCCCTTGCCGCCTACACCGAATGGGACCGTTCTCTGGGGGTGGTTGCGGAGATGGTGGAGGCCTTCCAGCGGCGTCGGGACCTGGCCAAGCGACTGATGGACGAGTTGCTCCCGGAGTTCTCCTATGTGAACCCGGAGGGTGCGTTCTACCTCTACTTCAAGGTGGATTCCCTTTTCGACGGAGATCTCAAGGACTCCAGCGCCGTCTGCACCTGGTTCCTGGAGGAAGGGGAGATCGCCATGGTCCCCGGCGTGGCCTTTGGAGACGATCGATACGTCCGCATGAGCTACGCCACCTCGGACGACCTCCTGGAAGAAGGGATCCGCCGGATGGCCCGGCTGGTAGCCACGCGAAAAGCGTGATGGCGTGAACCGCCTGGGCCAAACCTTGGCTCGGTAAGGCAAAATGGTGAAGGAGAAAGCCTCGGGGATGAGCCCTGGGGCTTTTTCCTCAGGTGGCTGCCAGGACCTTCTTGGCGGCCGACAGGCTCCCCCCCTCGTAACTTCCCCCGAAAAGGTTCACATGAACCAGCAGGTAGTAGAGCTGGTAGAGGTCACGGCGAAAGGCCCCGTACTCGTCCGGAATGGGCCGGGTTCTTCCGTATCCTTCGGTGAACCCGGCGGGGAGGCGTCCAAAGAGTTCCATCATGGCCAGGTCCACCTCCCCTTCGCCCCGATAGACAGCTGGATCGATGAGGACGGGGTCGCCCTGGGGGTCCGGAAAGAAGTTGCCGCTCCACAGGTCGCCGTGCAGGAGGCCGGGACCGGACTGGGCCTCGATGGGGAGGAGCTCCTCCATCCCCGACATCAGCCTCTCCAGGACCCTCCCTCCCTCCCCACCGAAGAACCCCCGGTCTCGGGCCAGCCTCACCTGAGGCTCGATGCGCCGCTCTGTCCAGAACTCGGCCCAATGACTCATCTCTCCATTCTCTTGTGGAAGAGAACCGATGAAGTTGTCCAGGTGCCAGCCGTAGAGAGGGTCCTCCGGAAAGCCTTGGGACCCACCCGCTTCGGTCCCTGGGTCCTCAACCACAACGGGACCGGGGGCCCGAAGGTTCCGGGTATCATGAAGGGCCGCCAGACCCTCACCGAGACGATTCCCGTAATCTTTCCTCGGCGATCCCGAGGGGATGAACTCCAACAACAGCCAACCGGGATCCTGGGGGGTGTTCCTCCCCCCCCACCCAAGGACCTCTGGCACCCGGAGAGCCCGCGGGGTTCCGAGGGCTCGGAGGCCGTCGGCCTCGGCCCCGAACATCTCAGCGTCGGCGGCGTCGTTCCACTTCAGGAAGAAGGCCTCCCCATCCTCTGACTCCAAGCGGGCAGAGGGATTGATGCATCCGCCTCCAACGGATCCGGTGGATCTCAGTGAGGGGGTATGGCCCATACGGTCTTCCAGGGCCGCCTGAGCACCTGAAAGGACGGAAGCCGGCACGCTCATCAAGGGCGTCTCCTTTCTGAAACCGTGGGGCGGAACCTCGGCCCGTCTGACCTCACCGTTGCAGCCGACAAAACTCCGAAGAGGCTACTCCTCGGCCCCTTGCTCCTGAAGAATGTGATCCAGGAGGCCCCGACAGGACCGTTCCACCATGGAGTACACGTTCTCGAACCCCATGGGCCCACCGTAGTAGGGATCCGGGACCTCAGCCCCAGGCCCGCCCTCCTCATCGAACTCCCTCAACAGATAGAGGGCGGCATCCCCGCCTACTCCGTCCCGATACCGTTCCAGGTTGTCCAGGTTGGACATATCCATGGCGACGATGTAATCAAAGTCCTGGAAATCTTCTGGCTGAACCTGGCGAGCGGTTCCGGAGAGGGTCACGCCGTGGCTGGCGGAAATCCGAACCGAGCGGATGTCGGGGGACTCCCCAACGTGCCAACTCCCGGTGCCGGCGGAGTCTACTCGGACCCGATCCGAGAGGCCTTCCTCATCCAGGATGTGCTTGAAGACCCCTTCGGCCATGGGGGACCTGCAGATATTGCCGAGGCAGACCATGAGGACTGAGATCTCTTGGGACATTAGGCTGTGTCGCTTCCGGGTTCTTGGACCCCGTGGGGCCCGGTTCCTTTTCTCCTCGTCCGCTGCTGAATTAAACCCATCGAAAGACAAGGGTCCACAGAGCTCTCTTGGGGGTCCCTGAGGACTTCCCGCGATCGGAAAGACCGCCACCTCACTCGAGCTTCGGCGTACCCACCGGATACTGAGTAGGTCATATTTCCTGGAAACGTATAGATTACACAGCTAAAGGGTTTCCGGCGTCCCGTCCGGAGACCCAGATCAATTTGGAGGTTTCGTTTGTCGAAGGTTGAGTTGTTCCGAGAGTTATCCCTTTCCGAAGCCCGGTTGGCGGCCATTGAAGCCCTGGGATGGAGGGAACCCACCCCCATCCAGTGGAAGGCCATCCCTCCGGCCATGGAAGGGTTGGACGTGGTGGGAGTTGCCCAGACCGGCACCGGGAAGACGGGGGCCTTCATGGTTCCCTGCCTCGAGAAAATCGAGGCTGGTAAGGGGCTTCAGGTGCTGGTCCTCTGCCCTACCCGGGAGCTGGCCCAGCAGGTTGCCGACGACACGGAAGCCCTCTCCAAGGGGACCTCACTCCGGGTGGATTTCATTGTGGGGGGGGTGTCATACGGACCCCAGGAAAAAGCCCTGAGCGAAGGCTTCGAGATCATTGTGGCTACCCCGGGCCGTTTCATCGACCACATGGGGAAGCGGCGAGTGGACTTGTCGAAGCTGAAAATGCTGGTTCTGGATGAGGCGGATCGGATGCTCGATATGGGATTCCGGCCACAGATCGAGGACATTCGAAGGGGGATCAGGGGGAAGCCTCAGGTCATGCTCTTTTCCGCCACCATGCCCAATGGGGTTCATGCCCTGGCTCTCCAACTCACCAAAGACGCTGTGTGGTTGGAAGCGGCTCCCTCGGGCACAACGGCCGAAGGCATCACGGAGGTGGTTTACTCTGTCAAACCAGAGAAGAAACCAGATCTCCTGGTGAGGCTATTGGAGGACACGGACTGGGAGCAGGTCCTGGTTTTTTGCCGGACCAAGGCCGGAGCCGATGCTCTCCGGACTCGGCTGGAGAGAGCTGGGATCCGTGCCGACGCCATGCACTCCGATCGGCAGATGCGGCACCGGACCCAGGCACTGGAGCGGTTCGCCGAGGGGAAGACCCGGGTCCTGGTTGCCACCGATATCGCACAACGGGGATTGGATGTGGACGGAATCACCCACGTGGTGAACTACAACGTCCCCTTGGATCCGGAGGACTATGTGCATCGGATCGGGCGGACCGCCCGGGCCGGGGCCACGGGTACAGCGGTAACCTTCCTCACCGCTGCGGACCTGGGGGCCATGAAAGCCCTGGAGTACCATCTGGGACGCACATTGGACCGCGTTCACCTCTCCGAATTCGACTATGCTGGAACCCCCATCCGGGAGGACCGTGCCGCATCCAAGCGAGGAGCCAGCTCCAGATCACCCCAGGGGATGGGCTCGAAGCTGAGTCAGGATCTCAGCCCCGAGGAGTTGGAGAGAATTCTGAACCTGGGTCGGGGGTAAACGCTTCCGAATCGCCCTCGGTGCCCACAAACCTCAAAACCGTCAGGAGACAGATCCAATGATCCTGAAGCAGTATGGGACCTCTTATCATAGCGTCGAGACGAACTTCAACTCCCGGGCTCTAACGGAGGTTGCTTTTCGTAGGGACCGGGTCTTTACCATTCCCACTGAGGAGTTCGAAGCCAGCTACGAGAAGGTGGAGGAGAAGGCGTTCTCTCCGGAGACCGAAGGAGACGTTCACGACCATGCCGAGGAAGCGCTTCTGACCGCGTTGGAGGATGGGGTGAAGGAGGCGCTGGCGAGCCTCGGTGAGGGTGAGTTCCTCCTGGTGGAAAGCCGGGAAGGGGAAGATTATCCCAAGACCCGGGATCGGAAGAAGAACGTTGTGGTGGACGGTGAAAACCGCATGTACTTCTTCTGGCGAATCGAGCCGCCACTACGTCTCGGGCTGTACCGGAAGAAGGGC